>CAZKZX010000027.1:0-12639 GCA_964557335.1 uncultured Methanomicrobia archaeon
CTGGGACTGTGATTGAGAATGCAGTTAAAGGAGAAGACACTGGTATTCAAAATCTCGACGGAATGATACCGATGGATCGTGCGCACGTAACGATTGCGATAGTTCCAAGGATTCAGAGAGGTGGGTCGCGACTCGTAGATTTGAACAAGCTGAAACATATTGCAGCCGAACAACCTATAGCCGTGGTTGGACTAGAAGCATTGATTGCTGTAAAAAAAGCAGGATTATCCCCTGCTATGACGTACGGCATAAAGGAAGCGGTCGTCGAGGCAGCCTTCAGGGGCGTCTCGACACTAGTAGTTGCAGTGGATGAAGAAGTGCCTAATTTGGCTTCGAGGTTTATATCTGAGGATATTCCGCACGATACAATAGATCTTAGAAAAGCTTAGAAACGCTTAGACAACCAACATGTTCACAGTATTACATATCCGCCGTTCAAACGTAAAGTTGTTTTCGATAGAGCGCAAGAAGTTAGTTTCAGAAGCGACGCTGACACTCGGTGACACGCCACTCGGTCCAAGACCAAAAAAGTTCCTTTTAAACGAAGCAGCAAAGGAGATTCACAAAAAGCCATCTGAAGCGATAGACTTGCTAAGAAGCTCTCAAACAATTATACTAGCTAAGACGCTGAGATCCACTCCCGCAGAAACAAAGGTCGAAAAAGACTTAATAGAAGTCCTGAAGGCATATCAGCTCAAATATGAGGACGTGGAGGTTTGCAGGTTTTGTATCGGCCAAAATAAGTTCAAGCCAGTAGATGGTAACTCCATCAGATATCACGATGAATTGATTTGCGTAAGCTGTGCAAAACAAGAGCTTCAACGGGAGTTGAAGTTTAGAGGATTTTCGAATTTCGATCATTTCTGCGAGCTGCTTGATAAAGTGAGAGATTTGGAGAGAGTCGTGAGGTTTGCCAATTCTGGAACAGATCCCGAGCTTACAAAATATGACGTCATCTCGAAGAGAGCTAAAGACTATCGAGAAATAACTATTGATGAACTTCGAATTAGTGATCCACATAAAATCCAGCTTAAAAAGTGTCTCTCAAGACTTCTCCCCGTTCAGTCGATCGCTGTCGAAAAAGGTTTGCTTGAGGGAAAGGATCTGCTTGTCGTATCGGCTACGGCCACTGGGAAAACGTTGATCGGGGAACTCGCGGGGATAAACAACATTTTAGCGAAAAGGGGGAAGTTCTTATTTCTGGTGCCGTTAGTCGCTCTTGCAAATCAGAAGTATAAAGAATTTAAAAAGCGGTATCGGTCGCTAGGGATAAGGACAAGCTTACGGGTCGGTGGGAGCAAGATACGGACTAAGGAGTGGGTTAGAGTCAAACCCGACTACACTGCGGACCTAATTGTGGGGACGTACGAGGGAATAGACCATGTGCTTAGAATGGGGAAACCAGAGCTTCTCGGTCAGCTCGGCACCGTGGTTATCGATGAGGTGCATCTGCTGGAAGACGAAGAGCGCGGGAGCAGACTTGACGGTTTAATATCACGCCTTAGAGCTATCGCTCCACAGTCCCAAATGATTTACCTATCAGCAACAGTCGGCAACCCTGCGACGCTCGCCAAAGAACTTGGGGCTGCCCTTGTCGAATATGAAGAGCGACCTATTCCTATCGAACGCCACCTCATGTTTGCGAAGGCTCACGAAAAAGTTGCATTAATCGATAAGCTCGCAAAAATGGAGCTTTCGAGCACTTCAAGCAAGGGTTTTAAAGGCCAGACTATCGTCTTTACAAATTCGCGAGCACGATGCCACAGGATTTCTAATTCACTGTCGTCACGCAGCGCGCCATACCATGGTGGGATGGCGTACCTCGAAAGGAAAGCAATTGAGGACAAATTCGTTAGAGGTGACATAGACGTCGTCGTAACTACAGCGGCGCTCGCTGCGGGAGTCGACTTTCCTGCTTCACTTGTTATCTTCGAATCGCTTGCGATGGGCATAAATTGGCTTACTTCTCAGGAATTCCATCAGATGATGGGGAGGGCAGGAAGACCTGATTACCACGATACTGGTAAGGTGATGTTGCTTGTTGAGCCGGACAGGAGATTTCGAGGATCGGAGACTGAAGATGAAATAGCTTTAAGTCTCCTATCCAAGGGAGTTGAAAACGTTGAAATTGAATACGACGACGATAAACAGATGGAGCAAGCGCTCGCGAATGCTGCTCTTGGTCGCAGCGTTGAGATGCTCGCGCAATACGATCCGTCGTTTAGCTTGAAAAAGCTTAAAAGTCTCGGTTTTGTGTCGAAAGATAGTAAGATTACCGAGGTCGGAAGGGTGGTAGCATCTCAATTCCTGACAATGAAAGAAGCCTCCATAATAATACAATCGGTAATAGACGGGGTTTCACCGATAGAAACCGCGCTTAAGCTTGAGATCTTCACACAAGTTTATCTCAACAACGTTCAGCGGTACGCTACTGCAATGGGAGTGAACATGTCTCCAAACGTGTTCAGTGGTGCAAACTTAGACATGCTTTTTTCTGGCGCTGGAGACGAACTGACGTATTTGGATCAAACGGAACTTGAAAGCGTCATTTCATTCTCAATAGAATTTGTAAACTGCGACTGCAAAGATTCGCCGTTTTGTGGATGTCCGGAGAAGAGTTTTTCACGGTGGCTCATAGAAAGGAGGATGGAGGGACTTGAACCGCGAGAAATAGTTGAGAAGATGTCTGCGTTCGGCGTGCATGCCTATTCGGGAGATATGCTTGGATATCTAGACCAAGTTGTGAGGATATTGGAATCAATAGAGGCGATTTCTAAGCTATTTAATAAGAAGGTCCTAACACTCGAAGCTTCAAAGATACGCTCGCAGATTGAGGGATAGCTTTCTTAGGTGGTATACTCTGCATTTATTCGCACGTAATCGTATGTAAGGTCGCACCCCCACGCCGTGGCCTGCTTCGTGCCAGCACTGAGGTCAATGGTTACTATAATGTAATCACTGCGCATAATTTCTGATGCTTTACCCATTAGTTGCTCTCCCCACGCAGCAGAGACTTCCATCCCTCTGTTGATGAGGTTGACGACTTCATCAAATCGATCTGAGATGGTTAACGAGAGTAATTCCGGATTAAAGTGTGCACCTGAATAACCAACGGCGGCCACAATTCTGCCCCAATTTGGGTCTGCTCCAAATAGTGCAGTCTTTACAAGTACAGACCTTACAACGGCCTTAGCCACGCGCACAGCGTCTTTTTGACTTTCTGCGCCAGTAACCCGCACTTCGATAAGCTTTGTAGCGCCCTCTCCGTCCATTGCAATCATCTTAGCAAGTTCGACAGAGACGAAGTTTAATCCCTTCTGAAACTTCGTCGTGCTTATATCGGTTCGGCTCATACCCGTAGCCACTAAGAGTGCCATGTCGTTAGTGCTCGTATCTCCATCAACAGTGACCATATTGAAGCTCACATCAGTAGCTTGTGTAAGGCACTCCCTTAACACTTCAGAGGGCAAAGGCGCGTCGGTATAGATGAAGGCAAGCATAGTGCTCATATTAGGTTCAATCATGCCTGCCCCCTTTGCAATGCCACCAATTCTTAGTCCATTTATATCTACAGCGATGTGCTTTGGCGTTGTATCAGTCGTCATTATCGCCTTAGCAGCACGGAGGTTTCCCTCCTCGTCTTGCCTCAAGCGTGTGATAACGTCATCGAGCTTTGAAGAGATCCACTTAACATTTAGAGGTCTACCAATAACGCCCGTTGAAGCGACTGCTACTTGATTGTGCTCGATCTGTAACCGCTCTCCGAGTCTCTGCGCTATAAGTCGTGCGTCCGCCATTCCTCGAGCTCCTGTATATGCATTGGCACTGCCGCTGTTCGCTATTATCGCACGTATCTGCCCACTTTGTTCTAAATGTTCTCGCGTCACTGTGACGGGGGCTGCTACGATCTTATTTTTGGTGAAGACGCCTGCGGCGTGCCCACCACCGCTGATAACAGCCACGCCATTTTTCCCCTCCTTGAGGCCAAAGGCCCTTACTCCTTTAACAGCGCATATTCCGCCGCTGACAATTTTCATCAGCTTATCCCTGCAATCCCCTTTACAATGTCACCGCGAGTTACAATGCCCATCAATCGCCCGGTCGCGTCGACGACCGGAAGTCTGTTTATTCCGTGACGAACCATGTGTTCAGACGCTTCTTCAATGTCCGCGTTCACGTTCACTGTGTGAACTGGCTTTGTCATTGCGCGTTCGACGCTCCAGTTTCCTACATCTTCAGTTATGGAACTCCGCAGCTCCAGCCATTCAATAATGTCACGGATTGGCACTTCAATGACCTCAAGCGGGCTCGGAAGCCAATAGCCGCCATGTTCAGGGATTTTGAGGAGCTTTAGTATGTCTCTCTCAGTTATTATTCCCACTAATTTGTCTCCGTCAACAACTGGAGCTCCGCTAATCTTGTTCTCTCTCAACACTTTAACGCAATCCCTGACGGTGGCATCTGACGTTATAGTGATAACGTTTGGATTCATGACTTCTGATACTTTCATAATCTACCTCAGAGTGAAAGGGCTGGTGACCAGAGTCCCGTTCTCTGGTCAAGATCAAACATTAAGTTCATATTTTGTATGGCCTGACCAGAAGCTCCCTTCACCATGTTATCAATAGCCGAAATAACGACCACTCGGTCTGTTCCCATGTCCTTTTCAACATACAGGTCACAGAAATTCGTGCCCCTTACTGACGCAAGTGAGGGTACATTATATCTGATAAAGGGACAGTTTTGATAGAACTCATCATACAGTGACTTCACCTGTTCCTCGCCAACGTCCTCGCTTGTGAACACGTGTGCCGTCGTCATAATCCCTCTAATGGCTGGGATTACGTGGGGCGTAAAGCTAATCTTGGCTTTGCCCATTCTTCCAAGTTCCTGCACGATCTCTGCTCTGTGGCGGTGCGTCGTTATGCTGTAAGGCTTTATATTCTCGGCGAGGTTTGGGTAGTGCGACGTCTCGGTGGGCACGACTCCTGCACCAGATATTCCCGATTTCGAGTCAAAGACTATTCTATCAACAAGCCCCGATTTTACAAACGGGGCCGCTGCGATGATGGCACCGGTTGCATAGCATCCGGGGTTTGCTACAAGAGTTGCATTGGCAACTTCGGGATGCAGTTCTGGCAAACCGTATATGGCATCCCGCAGATCGCTGTGGGGACCGTACACTTGTTCGTACTCGCGGCCAAGCCTGTAATCGGCGCTTAAATCTATGACTTTCACTCTGTCGATAAGCTCCGGGACGAGCTTCATCGCTGCGCCGTGCGGCACAGCAAGAAATACGATATCGGCTCTGTCGGCTACGTCTTTAGGATCAATATTTTCAAATTTTAAGTCGTAAAATCCCTTCAAATATCGGTGTGTGTCGATGACGGGTCTCCCGTCGAGTGCTCGTGATGTTACAACGGTTACCGTTATTTTAGGATGCAGCGCAAACAGCCTTAGAAGTTCGCCTCCGGTATATCCCGATCCTCCAATTACCCCAACTCTGATCATTACACGTAATTGACTGTGATCTTAGAAATTGTTTTCGAAGGACGTTCAACTAGCAGTTCAATAGCCTCTTAAAGTAACCCTTATATTGTTGTCGTCACAATGTCATACTAGCAAACTAATGTACTTGTTTTAGGTACTTTACGATTGTAGCACTTTAGGTTGGGGATATGGAACAACTTCTAAGACGCGCAAAGGCGTGTGCTAACGCTATAATGGAACACGATGACCTGCTAGTTATGTCTCACATCGATGCCGATGGGCTTGCATCCGCGGGCATTATCTGTAAAGCCCTCGACCGACTTAATATTGGACATACCACTAAGATCGTGAAAAAAATCGACTCTGAGACCATAAAAAGTGCAGCTGATGCGGAGGCAGTGATCTTTACCGATCTCGGAAGCGGCACTCTGGATTTAATGGATGCGTTGGGGCCGGACTGCATAATAGCTGACCATCACGAGCCAATGGGAACCTCTAAGACTGCGTTTCACTTGAATCCCCACCTTTTCGGGATTAACGGTGCTACGCAGCTCAGTGGATCGGGGACGACCTACTTAATAGCACGAGCCCTTGGAGACAACGTTGACCTTGCTGACCTCGCAATAGTAGGAGCAGTAGGCGATCTCCAACACCTTAAGGAGGGGAGGCTTGTGGGGGTAAATAGGCTCATACTAGAAGAAGGGGTGAAAAAAAATATCCTCAAATGTGAAACTGATCTCCTAATGTTCGGAAAGCAGACGCGACCTCTTCCCAAGCTCCTTGAATATTCTTCAACTCCGTATATACCAGGAATCACGGGAAATGCCGATAACAGCGTGCAATTTCTCATGAATTTAGGAATAGCGCTGAAAAATGGAGAACAGTGGCGTCGATGGATTGACCTCGATGCTAACGAGCGCCGTAAAATCGTTTCAGAGCTTATGCAGCGATGTATCTCGTGTGGGATGCTTCCTGGACAAGTGCAGAGCTTAGTCGGAGAGGTTTATATACTCCTAAAAGAGGATGAAGGGACAGTACTGCGAGATCCATCTGAGTTTTCAACCCTCCTCAACGCTACGGCGCGGTATGGGTTTGAAACAATCGGAGTTGCTGTTTGTATGGGGGACAGAGGCGGCAACTATAAAAAAGCGTGTGATCTGCTAGCAATGCATCGACAAAACTTACTTGATGGCATAAATTACGTAAAGGAAGTTGGAATGACCCCCTTACGTAATTTACAGTATTTTCAGGCGGGTGACAACATCCTTGAGACGATCGTTGGAATTATCGCGGGAATGTCGATAAACCTTGAGGGCACAAACAGGAAGCTACCTGTTGTGGCATTTGCCAACTCAGATGAAGGAATTAAAGTCTCAGCGAGAGGAACACAAGAGTTGGTAGATCGCAGACTGAATCTTGCAAGCGCTATCAATCAAGCAGCAAAATCGGTGGAGGGCGTCGGTGGTGGGCACGACATCGCAGCAGGAGCGACTATTCCTTTCGGAACTGAAGAGGCGTTTTTGATTAAGCTCGATGATATAATTGGTCAACAAATGCGATAGGGACTGCCTGTTTGGCTGTGCTTAATATGCGTAGCGCACTTCTCAATCAATTTTAGTCATATCGCGTATGTCTGCCAACCCCGATATCGCTTCGACATTTATGTCGATCCCACGTTCCTTGACAGCCGCCATCGGGTCGATCCCCCCGATAATAGCGATACCAATATGACCTCGCGTCACTGGCACTTCGAGTATGTCAGCGTTGGGTTCTCCCACTTCAAGTACCCCCCTGAATTCGGCATCCATCAAATCCATAATGAGGGATTCGATGTGATCTTTAGCTATCATGGGGGCTTCTCGGACGTTTCCCAATATTTTGCCAGATCCGGTCTTTATCATTTCAAGAACTGATGTCATCTCCTGCGACATAAAAACATCGAGTGGGTCCATCGTAGTGGCGTCATACCTCAAAATTTCAGTAAACCTTATCGGCTTATTATCGTGTACTTGTATGACGCCACCGCACGTTGGGCTTACTGGTATCCCTGCTTTTAGCAGCACACCATCAATCGTTATACTACAAACTGTTAGGATCCCGTAATATCCTTTTTCAGGGGATACTCCATTAAAGTTCTCTCCATGTTCGATGACTTTCAGATAGGGACCAACGTTAAGACCCGAGGCGTACACTGTTTTAAAAATAGTCAACACCTCATCTAAATCCTCCTCCTTTATTGTTGAGGTGTTAAATGCGATTTTACCGGTAAAAGACTTTGGATCGAAGGTAACTCCGTACATCAACTCTTCGATTTTCGAGTGTATAAACTTCAACGCCATTAAAAACACTATATAAACAGTTATATTTGAATTTTAGTGTGTTGTAAACACTTCGTCGAGTTTGTATTTGCCATCTGTTCTGCATATCGAATTGAAGTTATCAAGTTCTGAAACGCCGAATCCGAGCTGATTTGACTTAAAGCGATTCATCACTTCATTCCATTCAATTAAATATGCTATTCTTGCTCTACCCGACCCCTTCCGTAGCTCTATCGCAAGGTACCCTTTACGTCCAGACTTTTTAAGAAACTCGTCAATCTTAACAATTTGATGAGCACCACTCTTATCTACAGAAAAATGCTGAGTAAAGTAGAGTGCGCATGCACCCTTATCTGTAGAGATGCTCTTGCACTCTATTCCAAGATAGTACTTGGTATCAAGCGAATCGACGAGCACGTCGAGGATTTGAGCGGAAAAACGGTGCTGTTTGATCCGATAAGCGATCCCGTTAATGTTATGCTCGCTAAAGAAGACATTGAACGATTTGACTAACTCTCTTTCAAACTCACTCATTTGCTATATCTATGAAAGTTGCTACTATTAATGTATTCCAAATAATTACAATAGTTTACTCATTGCAGTTCATCTGTAACATTAAACAAGTTTACGGTAATGTGTGGCATTACGTTATAAACTGTTATACCAGAGACAGAACATATAAAGCCTAATGTGAATATCGCCGTTTTGTAATTTATTGAAAACTGAGTAAAGGAGCTATTTATTGAAAGAATCAGAAAGCAGTGAGCTATGTCTTGCCAACGATGAGAGTCTTGTGTATCCTTCCAGCAGAAAGACGAGATTAACAACGATTCCGACATTTAAAGCACTACAATATAGAAACTTTGCTCTCTTATGGTTCGGACTCATTCTCTCAAACATCGGAACGTGGATTCAAGTTATTGCTCAATCATTACTCGTCCTCGCACTTACTCACAACTCTGGTGTCGCTCTTGGTGTCGTTTCATTCGCTCAAGCCTCCCCCTTTTTTGTTTTTGCGTTGGTGGGAGGCGGTGTTGCAGACAGAGTCGACAAGCGCAGCCTCCTCCTCTTTACGCAGAGTACACAGATCTTCTTAGCCTTTACCCT
This sequence comes from uncultured Methanomicrobia archaeon, assembly GCA_964557335.1. Classification (GTDB taxonomy): domain Archaea; phylum Halobacteriota; class Bog-38; order Methanoflorentales; family Methanoflorentaceae; genus DASPRZ01. The sequence goes on from CAZKZX010000027.1 coordinate 8,916, forward strand.
TGGGATGCTTACCTTCATAGGTGTGATCCAGTTCTGGCAAATCCTTGTAATTTCCGTGCTGAGTGGCATAACCCTTAGTTTTGACCAGCCTACGCGATTTGCGCTAGTTCCTTTTCTGGTTCCCCGCGAAGACCTCTCGAACGCGATATCGTTAAATTCAGTGGCCTTTAATGGAGCCGCTATCATTGGTCCAGCACTGGGAGGCGTTCTTGTGGTATTGGTCGGTTTTGCCGGTAACTTCTTCCTCAATGGGATAAGCTTTGCGGCAGTGCTCATCGCACTTTTGCTAATGAAGATTCCCAAATACGTTAGTCCAAGCACGCACACCGTTTTACGGGGCATTCGTGAGGGGTTGGGCTATATCTGGAAGGAGAACCTGCTCGTATTGCTCCTTATCAACTACGGATCGCTGTTATTTTTTGGCGCGACATATATGATCCTCCTGTCGCTCTTTGCCGTCGTCGTTCTCAGCGCTAACCCTGTTGATCTAGGATTGTTATATTCCGCCCTCGGCCTCGGTACAATCATAGGTTCGTTCGGACTTGCGTCACTCGGCGACTTTAAGCGAAAGGGATCCCTTCTCATGGCATCATCGATCCTTTTTTCGTTGTCCGTAATTGTATTTTCTTTTTCACGCGTTTTGTGGCTCTCATTCATCTTGCTGCTCGTCGTAGCGGGCACTCAGGCCATCTCAGGTGCCCTCACTGTCACATCTCTCCAATTGAAAACACCGCGACACATGTTAGGGTTGGTGATGAGCCTTAACACGCTCATCATAATGGGAATACGGCCAATGGGGGCATTTCCCTTTGGGGCTTTGGCTAACGTTATTGGCGTTGCAGCATCGATTGCTGTCGGTGCAATAATCTCAGGAATGGTGAGCATTTATCTATTCAGGAGCAAGAAGGGATTGCGCAATGTGTGACAGTCGATTTATGCCGCGTGCTCAAAGTACACATTTGCGAGACAATGGTACGCGAAGGAGATAGTCTGCGCCCTTAGAGGAATATGAATTCTGAATTCCATCTGAAAAACAAAATATCGATCGCTGAATTAGGTAGAATTTCTAATTGAATAGGTTGCAGTAGAGACTTTATTTAAAATTGCTATCTTAACAAAAACCCAGACTAAAGTTGATCAAACTGCGTTAATAATAAACTTGTTTCCTCTTCGTTTAAAAAATCCCTCTTTTTCAAGCTGCACAAGATTTTTTCGCACATTTTTAGGATCTCTGTTGAGCTTGATTACTAACTCTGATTCTGAAATCGTTGGATTTTCAATGAGCATATTCAGGATTATCCCACGAAGCTGCCTATTAGAGCCCTCGAACAGAGGCTGCTTTGTGTGATGCGCACTTTTTCTGCTTGGGTTTTTATAACTCTTTTTAAGGATTACGCCATAATCCATAAGAGCGTAATACCACTCGCGCGGATTAGATTTATCAAGTGTTTGTTCCACTAATGGATATATATCAGCATCTTTCACGTCATCCTTATCCTGAAAAAAGACGTGAATGAACACAGTTCGCACGTTAGTCTCTATAAAAACAACAGGTTCGTTGAACGCAAATGCGCTAATTGCAGCCGCAGTTGCCCTCCCGATTCCTGGGAACGTCATTAAAGTCTTCACGTCTGCCGGTATCGTTCCATCAAATGTGTCTATGACTATTTGTGCGATTTTTTTAAGCGCCACAGCACGCCGGTTATAGCCCAAGCCACGCCAGACCTCAAGCACCTGATGAAGTGGCGCCTCGGCAAGACGCGTAACGTCAGGAAATTGACTTATGAATTGCTCATATTTCCCAACGACTCGTTCCACTTGCGTTTGTTGCAGCATAATTTCTGACACAAAAATAAAGTATGGATCGGTCGTCTTTCGCCAAGGGAGTGTGCGACCGTGCTTTTTGTAGTAGTAATAGACAAGTTCTTGAAATGCTAAGACTCTCTGTGGCGTTAACATAATGCCTCCTACCGGTTCGACAAACAAATTACTTCTAGTATAAGGGTTTTGACCCTTCCTCTTTAAACTAGTACTATTTATCTATAACAGGTTCTAATTTGCAAATATGTACTCTTGGAGGTCAAATTTTGAGGCTAACCGATTGTAGCTCATGTAACGAACTTTTCCATAAATTGATCTATCAAACCAAGCCCGATCGTGGACTCCACCGATAGCCCACGCAATACCAGCGTACCCGTTTGGATCTCTCCCATCAAGCTCATACTTGTCATTGAGATAAATAGCGATTTTCATTGCGTCTTCAGGTTTTTTTTTGTCCATTCCAAAATTTTTTTTGCCCAGTACATCCTCATATACCCGTGCATCTTTCCCGTTCGTACCATCTGTCGCTGCGCAGTGTTCCACCACTCGTCGTGTGTTTCGGCCATTTCTAGCGGCCCGCGTGCATACACATAATCTCGTTTATCTTTTCTATGTTCATTAAGGGTTTGTTTAGCCCAATTGGGAAAGCCTTCATAGGAGTCGTAGTGCTGGTTGTAAAAACAAAAGTTCTCAGCAAGCTCACGTCGAACAATGAGTTCTTCTAAATAAGCTGCTGTGGATGTGTTCTGCCCCTCTACTCGATTAACTGCGAGGGCTACTCGTTGGGATGAAATCTGTCCGAAATGGAGATACGGCGAAAGGTTTGATTGCCCATCGATAGTAGGGTCATTTCGTGTTTGTTCATAAGCTTCCAACTTACGAGCAATAAATCTCTCCAATGTCTCTCGAGCCGCTTTTTCACCTGGTGTTAACCGCTTGACTTCGTGAACTGAGACATCGATCTGCAACGTCTTTTCAGCTTTTTTCCAGTCCGTTATTGGAGCATTCATGTTCCATTCGATCTCTTGTTCATTTAGCTCAGGAAATTCAACTAAGAAGCTTGTGAGAAGTTTATGAATTTTTGGACGTATCGTATACGCGGCATACTCCTGTTTCGGTGACGTTAGCCAGCACGGAATAATGTTGTGTGCATCAACTTCATAAAGCGGTATGCTAATTTTTGTTACAACCCCGCGTTTCCACTCCTTGTTTATGCGAAGCGGTGAGAAATCCGTGACCAAGGCGCCGATCTCGTGTTGTGCAACAAATTTTATAATTTCTTTTTCCGGTGAACCTGTCAGCAGGTAAAAAGGAATGCTTTCTTTCGCAGATTTAATTCAACCTCTTGCAATCCCTTAATCATAAAGCTATACTGTCTAATAGTTGCGCCGAGAAATTGTGGTGCCAGACAGAATACCACCGCGAGCGGTGCTGCTTGCTTCGTAGCAATTCGCTGTGCATAAAGAAGCGCCCAGTTATCGTTTATCCGTTGATCTCGGCTCATCCAATAGGCAACAGAACCACATACTCCATCTACGTGATTGAGCTTCTTCACTCTCATTTCATTTAACTGTACTGAAACGTCCGCCATTACCGCTAGTTATACCTCGATAAGAATTAAAATATAACGTTTTAACGAAACAGTCAACGAGCATTTATTAGTATTAGCTCTTATCAATACGTGCAAAATATTAATCATTCATGATCTGTTTGTTTGACTTCTGAATCACTCACCTTTACACCGTGTCTAAAGAGTCGACATACGTGTATATGTAATTCTCTCTTCAACCGCTTTGCCAGACGTTAATTTTTTTTAAGATGTCTGCGTTAGTTTATCAGAAATATCATATAAGTAGACACTTTGTAAGCCTCTCTCTTTATCCTGAGCTAGGCTCTCTCTTCT
>CAZKZX010000028.1:0-12261 GCA_964557335.1 uncultured Methanomicrobia archaeon
ATCCTAATTCTGGATTACTATTTCTAAAAGGAGACTTCACCAATAAAATCTTTTTGGTTTATTGTATTTCTAATGGACACCATTTTAATTTTTAAGCCCCAATATTAATTTTTTAATTAAAAATTAGCGAATGAGCGTCGATAATACTTGTTTACTTTTCGTGCAATATCTCCATCGGAAATGTTGTCGTTCAATACCATGATGATTTTATATATGTATTGCAGAAATGGAAGTGGTGATTCTGCAAATGTCATGGAAGGAACTGAGCCCTTTTAGTGGTATCCGCAGCAGGATGGATGGGCTTCTTGAGGATATTGATCGTGAAGACTACGAGGAGCATACAACAGCCACGCCGCCCGTGGATATCATAAACTCACGAGACGAGATTATCGTGCTTGTCGATCTTCCTGGAGTTACTAAAGACGGGGTAAAGCTCGAGACAAGTAGTGATGTGCTGGAGGTGATGGCCGAGAGGAAATCAAAATTTGAAGATTACGAGCACTTAATAAGAGAACGCTCCCCGCGCGAGTATTATCGTTCTTTAAAACTCCCCATGCGCATAGATGATACGGCTGCTCGTGCATCGTTTGCAAACGGAGTTCTTGAAATTCACTTGCCCAAACTTGAAGTATCGATGAAGAAGATGATCTCCATCGATTAGGCTGAGAATTAGGTACCGTCAACCTCGTGTAAACTTTCGACGGCATCAGACAGAATGTTATCTTCATTTTTATGCTCGGTGGGGGTAACTCTCATCATCGCCGTCATGGTTCATTATGTGCCACTTGGAACATAAATGTTAAGTAATGAATTGATTGTTAAGCAAGGGGTTCAGAAATCAGTGAGGTCAGCTTGAAGATTGAGGCTTTTACGGTGGAAAACGTTCCCATGGTAAAGCCTGGGGACGACATAGTCGATTTCTTAAAGGACAGTGATCTTCGAGACGGCGACATCGTCGTCATAGCGTCGACCATAGTCTCGAAGGCTGAGGGGCTAATCAGAGGGTTAGATGACATTGTCCCCAGCGAAATGGCGTGCAGAATAGCAGAAGGGCTCAATGAAGATGCCCGATTTATCGAAGCCGTACTGGCGGAGACCGCCGAAGTTCTAATAGAGAAGCCCTTCCTTCTTGTTGAGAATAAATTCGGGCAGATATGCGTGAACGCAGGACTCGACAGATCGAATGTACAGGATGGTTACGTGCTCCTACTTCCCGATGACCCGTCTGAAAGTGCGAGAAAAATACGAAAGCGAATCGTGGAGGAATACGGGAAAGATGTAGCAGTAATTCTTACAGATACCTGCGGGAGATCGTTTCGGGAGGGGCAGACCGGGGTTGGAATAGGTTTCGCCGGGCTCTCCCCCATGAAGGACTGGCGCGGGATGAAGGATCTTGAAGGACGAGCACTTGAAATAACTAACGAGGGGATTGGCGATGAGATATCCGGCATGGCTAACATTCTCATGGGCGAGGGGAATTACGGGACGCCCATCGTAATCGTACGAGGAATTACTTACCGTGATGGAGATAGCCAAATAGTTAGGCCTAAGGAGACTGATGTAATAAGAAAGACGATTAAAAACGTGAGAATGCACACACCCCAGTAATTCTGTGTCATAAAGACCTGCAGATCCCCTCTGCACGTTGCGCATATACTAAGCGATCAATGGATCAAAATCATAAATTTCGAGATAAGAACGTAAAACCTCTTGTTCGGGAGGCAGACGTCAGGGACATACAAGCTATCCTTCTTCTCTACGAGCAGTTATTTTCAAACACAGATCAGGCTGAAATAAATAGGGCGGCAAAGATCCGAGAGCACAAGAAAGCACTTTTTGAGATTAAGCAGAATCCAAACCACCATCTCTTAGTAGCTGAAATTGAAGGCATCGTCGTCGGAACAGTAGCCATTATTATCATCCCGAACCTATCCCATATGGGCAGGCCTTGGGCCATCGTTGAAGACGTAATAGTCGATGAGTTACACCGAGGGCGTGGCATCGGATCCCTGCTCATGCAGCGTGCGATACAGCTGGCAAAAGAGAGGGACTGTTTTAGGGTAATACTTTCGAGCAGCAAACAGAGGAATGATAGCCATAAATTCTACGAGTCGGTGGGGTTAGAAGCCTATGGCTACAGCTTTAAAGTACATCTGTGATACAGTTGTCCAGCTCCGCGTCATTAATTTTAGTTCGCTCATTGTTGATACGCTGTTTTATTTACAACCGCGCCTTCATATCAGAGAGCGCCATCTAAGGTATCATCAATGTTTGATGTCTCATTTGAGGCTTGACGCTTTACCAGAGGTGGCCCCTTTTTAACACAATGAGAGCTGCCATCGTCGCCCCGAGTATTGCATATCCGATTTCAAATCCTGGAACTTTCGCTGTACTTTCGGCGTGCTGGTCGCTTTGTGTCGAACTGTTGTGATTAGTATCTGTGCTATTTGCCGTCGACGTCTGTGTGGACGTCGGCTCGCTTCTAATGGGCTCGTACTGCGCAACAGGCTTCACCAGCGGATAGCTATCACCAATAGGGTACACCGTATCCCCTATCCCATTGCCCTCTCGGTCCGTGCCCCGATAGTCCGAGTAATAGTTGCCCATATAGCCCACGTAGTCCTGTCCGTTGTAGGTGTACGCCAACCGCTGTGGGGAGCCGAAAATGTTCCCCTGCGGGTTGTTGATGTTGTTCGGGTTGCTCACGAAGTTGTTGCAGTAGATCTTGTTCCCCGAGGAATAACCGATGTAAATGCCATCCTGCGCGGTGGCGCTTATGGTGTTGAAGGCAAGCGTGTTGCCGGAGGAGCTGCGAAGGCGGACGCCGAACTGTTCGTTTGCGTTGATGACGTTGCCCAGTATTGCGTTTTCTGTTGAGTCCCAGAGTGAGATGCCGAACATATGGTTGTAGCTGAGCACGTTACGGGTGACGGTGTTGTGGGGTGAACCGTTCATGAATATTCCGTCGCCCAAGTACATGCCAAACCCTTTTTCGTACATGGCGACATTATTAGTTACAGTATTATCTGACGAACCGTCAAGGTACACGCCATACCCGTTGTTAGAGACGTTGTTATTGCTCACTTCGCTTCTTGTGGTGCTGTAAAGGAGCACCCCACGAATGTTGCCGTAGACGAGGTTATTCGTTATGACACATTGGGACGCGTGATCAAGCTTCACGCCTGACCCGCCCATTTGCCCGACGATCGTAAAGCCGTCTACCCGTATGTCGGTTCCGGTGAGCAGGAAGACATCCTTGCCTGGTACTGCGGCTTGGATGGTGGTGAGGGGGGCTCCGTGTGATGATCGAATGGTGAGGGGCTTGTTCACGAGCACGTTCTCAACGTAGGTTCCGGGGGCGACGATAATAGTGTCGCCGGGATTGGCCGCACTTACTGCCTTATTGATGGTCGCGTAGGTTCCTCCACGCCCGACCGTGTGATCGGCGGCGCTTGCCGGGAGCACTGGTGCTGTTGTAATTAAGAGCACGATGAGCGTGGTGAGCATCATAGAGGTGAGGGGTGTTTTCATACTAATGACTCCTTAATAGTTGATGAAGAAAGTTGATGGAGAAAGTTGCTGTAGAAAGTTGATGCGGAAAGATAAAGCTTTGGATTTAACTCAAAACGTTATTGCTTATGATTGATTCAACTAGCCCGCGCACCGCCGCTCAAGCTTCACGTTATAGAGAAACTATCTAAAAAAAGCGTCCCGGCCGGGATTTGAACCCGAGTCTTGAGCTCCGCAGGCTCATAGGATATCCACTACCCCACCAGGACTTACGTGAGATTATGTGTGGCTAGGTATAAATCGATTATTGACGCGCAACAACAGTTAGCGACCTTCTCGCACGAGTCGTGCTATATCATCTCCAACATCTGAGGTCCGAGAACTCCCCCCAAGGTCGAAAGTCCGCACTTTGCCGCTCTTTAAATTGGCTTCAATTGCCTGTACAACGCCCTGTGCTGCCTCTCTCTCGCCTATGTGCTCAAGCAGCAGTGCACCGGCCCATATCGTGGCTATCGGATTGACCTTGTTCGACCCTTTATACTTCGGTGCTGAGCCGTGGATGGGCTCAAACATTGAAGTCCCTGTGGGGTTTATGTTCCCTCCTGCCGCGAGCCCGAGACCACCCTGAATCATCCCTCCAAGATCCGTTATTATATCACCAAATAAATTCGGGGCCACGACGACGTCAAACCATTCAGGATTCTTTACGAACCACATCGTCATCGCGTCCACCAAGTTAAAATCGGTCTTAACATCAGGATAATTCGCTGCGACGGAGTTAAATATCTCGCGCCACAACCCATAAATGTCGGTCATAGCATTTACCTTATCCACGCTCGACACGTGTTTGTTTCGTTTTACTGCTAAGTCAAACGCGTATTTCATAACGCGCTCAGTGCCTTCACGTGATATCAGCCCCATCTGGTAGGCTATCTCATCAGAATCAGAGTCGATATCAAGCCCAAATTTCACGTTGTACAGGGTTCTCACGATTTCACCCTCAGCTCGAGTTTCGCCTCTCTTAGCCCTACCTCCGAGCCCTACGTAGAGGTCCTCAGAATTCTCGCGCACCACCACAAAGTCTATATCGTGCGGGCCCTTGCCTTTAATCGGCGTCTCAACACCTTCTAAAAGCTTTATCGGACGCAGATTTATGTATTGATCGAAATAAAACCTCATAGCAAAAAGGATGCCCCGTTCAAGCACCCCAGGCGGAACACGCACATCACCTACCGAACCAAGGTAGATAGCTTTGTAGTCACTAAGCGCCCTCAATTCCGCTTCTGAAATGAGCTCGCCCGTCTCGAGGTAGTATTCCGCTCCGTAGGGATACTCTCTCCATTCAAGGTTAAATCCGTAGGACTCGCCAGCCGCTTCGAGGACCTTTTTCCCTTCGGCAATTATTTCTGGTCCTATCCCGTCTCCCGCAATTACAGGTATCGTGTACGCCTTCATAGTTCCTCCTCAATGTTACCGATTAAAATAAAAAAGCACAACCCTCAGTTCAGTGCGTTACTCCGTCTCGAGTTCAGTTGACCGCTGCGTTCTTTCATCTCCCCACTGCTCACGCTGTTTGACATAATTTACGAGACCACCTGATTCGATAATTTTCCTAATGAACATCGGCAACGGTGAAACGTCATACGTTCTGTTTTTTGTCGTATTAAATACTGCGCCCATTTTGAGATCGACTTCGAGAACATCCCCCTCATCGATTTCTGTTGTATCGCATTCAAGCACGGGGAGGCCAATGTTAATGGCATTTCTGAAGAAGATCCTTGCAAAGGATTTCGCAATGATTACACTAATATTCTCTTTGAGCGCAAGTGGGGCGTGCTCCCTCGATGAACCACTGCCGAAATTTTCACCGCCGACAATGATATCGCCCTTCTTAACCCTCGCGGCGAACTTAGGTCTCACATTTTCGAACGCGTGTTTTGCGAGCTCTTTCGGCTGGTTTATTACCAAGTATTTGCCCGGAATTATCGCATCCGTGTCAACGTTGTCGCCGAACTTCCATACCTTACCCTTAATCTTGCCTTCGGGTGTCGTCATGTACCCTCCTAGAACTTTCTCGGGTCAGCTATTGCCCCCTCTATCGCAGAAGCCGCAGCCGTTGTGGGAGAACAGAGGTATACGTATGCGTCAGCGCTACCCTGTCTTCCTTGGAAGTTCCTATTTGACGTCGTAAGGCCCACTTCTCCCGGACCTAATATCCCGAATGAGCCCCCCATGCACGGGCCGCAGCATGGTGCCTCCACCAGTGCTCCGGCATCTGTTAGTATATCAATTATTCCATTCTTTAACGCCTTTTTGTATTCCGTTCTCGATGCGGGGATAACTATCACTCTCACCTCTCGTGCGATCTCTTCGTTTTGCATGACCTCGGCAGCCGCGTGTAAATCCTCATACCTGCCGTTCGTGCACGACCCTATGAAGACCTGATCTATTTTTGTTCCCTCCACCTCAGTCACGGGTACGACGTCGTCTACGTGATGGGGTCGCGCTACGACCGGCACGATTTTGGCAGCGTCATAGCTTCTTATGTCTCTCTGTGAATCGTTGTCTGAGCGCAAGCTCGTGTCGGCACCTACTGCCCGTTGTTCGAGGAAAGCGGCAGTTTCTTTATCGGGCTTCACGATGCCAGTCTTGCCGCCCATCTCTATGGCCATATTGCATATGGTCATGCGGGCGGGGGTATTCATGGACTCTATTGTCTCACCGTCGAACTCGCAGGCTCTATAGGTCGCCCCGTTAACCCCAACATCACCTATAATATGAAGGATGAGATCCTTTGAGCAAATCCGTTTGCCAAGTTTTCCGTTTACCTCGAATGTTATCGTCTCTGGGACTTTGAACCAGAGCTTCCCCGTAGCGAGCGCCACCCCCATATCAGTTGAACCAACGCCAGTTGCAAACGCTCCGACTGCTCCATAGGTACACGTATGGGAGTCAGCTCCAATCACGAGCTCTCCGGGAAGCACGTGCCCCTTTTCGACCATAACTTGATGACAGATTCCCTCTTGCACATCATAGTTCAGTATCCCCTCTTTTTTTGCGAACTTCCTGAGCTCCATATGGTTGATTGCCGCTGCGATGGAATCCGCGGGGACTTGATGGTCGAATATTACAATGACTTTATCTGGATCCCACACTTTGTCTGTTATATCGTACAGGGTTTTTATAGCGAGCGGTCCGGTTATATCGTGAATCATTGCCATGTCAATAGTTGCCTCGACGAACTCCCCGGCGTGTACCTCTCTACCAACTGACTTTGAGAATATCTTCTCTGAAATTGTCTGTCCCATCGCTCCTCTACACTCTCCACACACTGATATCCATGAAGTAAATAACACGTGTAACATGTAATGAATATATAAAAGGTTATATGCAGCGTTTTTGCTGTAAACGAAAACAAAAACTGATGTACACGGTAAACTGATGTACACGGTATATTGACCGCTCACACGCCATCCCTGCACGCCTTCAAGCCCCAGACGTTAAACCTGAATATGAGACAATATAGTAAAGGTATTAAGAAGCGGTGTGTTATACCGCTATGTGTAAGTGAGCAGACATGGACACTATCCCTGATGATATAGCTAAAATTTACGAGCGGCTTAGCAGCTCTATACCTCTTGAGGATTTCGTAGAAAAGGTCCGGCAGAAAGTGGAGAGCATGTCGGGCCTATGCGACGAGAAAACGGCAGCTATGCTCGTTGCCCACGAGCTTGGCGCTGACATGTCCATAAAGATCTCTGAGATTGATGTAGAGAAGCGAAACGTTGCATTTGTCGGGACAATTGCCAACATTTCGCCTGTTAGAGAGTTTAAAAGAAACGGCGACGTCGGCCACGTCGCTAATGTCATGGTCTCAGACGAGACGGGATCTGTTAGGGTCGTCTTGTGGAACGAGCTCGCAGAGCACGCAGAAGAGCTGCGTGTAGGTCAGACCCTTAGGATTTCTGGCTTTGTAAAAGAGGGGCTCTATGGCATTGAGGTCAATGCGCGAAATGTGCAAGTGGACGAATCAGAAGTCAATAGCAGTCCGGATGAGCCATCCAGCACGAAAAAAATATCTGCTCTCGTCCCGGGATTAGGCGATGTAGATGTAAGTGGGGTCGTTCTGGAAATTGGTCCAGTCCGCACATTTTCGCGACGGGACGGAACGACCGGAAAAGTGAGCAGTATCACGATTGGCGATGAAACAGGCAAAGTACGAATTGCGCTCTGGGATGACAAAGCCGAAAAATCCTCGAGCTTCAAGCCCAACGATGTTATAAGAGTAGAACACGGTTACACGCGAGAGCGCTATGGCAGAGTTGAGCTTCACGTAGGGAACCGAGGGGACGTCCAAAAAAGCACGGAACACGTTGAGTTCAAAGATCATATCACACGAGTTAAAGATGTTGAATTGAATGTGCCGTGTACCGTCATGGGTGTCATCGACAGCGTAGGTTCACTGCGAGAGTTTACGAGAAGCGACGGCAACGTAGGGAAAGTCAGGAGCGTTGCGATAAAAGACGACGCAGATGAGATACGCGTTACCCTCTGGGGCGAGAGAGCAGAATCGATCAATGAGGGGGATGAAGGGAAGAGAGTCATACTACGGGACTGCATGCCTAAGACGGGACTTATCGAGGGGATAGAGCTAAGCGTCGACTGGAGGAGCGGAGTCTGTTTCGTTGATGAAGGGACGAAAGAACAACAGAGGCTCGAGAAATCGCCAGATGTTGAAGACGTGAACATCGAAGGGACGGTGATAGGGAGCAATTCAAGGGTATGCGTTGACAACGGCACCGATTGTGTAACCTTTGAAAAAGGCGTGCGAGAAGCGGATCTTAAAATCGGGGACGAAGTGATCGTTGCAGGGGAGAGAGAGAAAAACGCAACATCAGTTACGGTCAAAAGCGTATCAAAGCTTGGCGAGGGCTTTGAAGAAAAGAGAATAGAGAATGTAAAAAGCAGGATTGACAAGCTTTAATTCATTACGTTAGTGACGTTCTCACATCATCTCAGTTATGTACGTGGTTATGTACGTGGCTACGCAAAGATGGTGGGTTCGTTTAGGAGGGTTTGCGTGCACTGGCCTTCGCTCGAAGCGACAGTGGGATACTGAGCCAGTGGCAGAGTCACGATTCTCATGAAGGAATTGAACCCGTCAGAGAAACCTTTGTTCGTGTCAACAGCACTAGTTGGTAGTCCTACGTGGATCGCCCAAAAAGCGAAAAGGGCGATCCCAGATCTCTCGTTGAAGTGTGCTCGTTGACGTAGACGAACACTTTCGCCACACGCTCAATAACCTTTATACGATGACCGGTAGATTAAGTTTGTACGACTCTCGATAGGTTTGCATCAAAAAGGAGAGGCTGAATATATGGCTGAAGTTAGTGAAATAAACGATAGTTTTGGCGTGGAAGACTTACCAGGGGTGGGCCCTGCTACTGCTGAAAAATTACGGGAGGCAGGCTTTAACTCCGTTGAAGCGCTTGCAGTTGCGTCCCCAGCGGAGCTTGCGAACACAGCAGAAATAGGCGAAGCGACAGCGGCAAAAATAATAGCGGCTGCTCGTACGTCAGCGGACGTGGGGGGCTTTGAAACGGGAGATATCATCCTCGAGAGGAGGCGGAATATCGGGAAGCTCACAACGAGGAGCACGGCGCTGGATGACTTGCTCGGTGGAGGTGTTGAGACACAGTCGATAACCGAGCTGTACGGAGAATTCGGCTCAGGCAAAACTCAGCTCGCCCACCAGCTGGCGGTAAACGTGCAGCTCAATCGCGAATTGGGGGGACTCGGCGGGTCCTGTATACTGATCGATACTGAGAACACCTTCAGACCCGAAAGGATTACGCAGATGGCTGATGGCGTCGGGATTGAGCCGGAGGCAATTCTGCGGAACATTCACGTAGCGCGAGCGTATAACTCGAACCATCAGATACTGCTCGTGGAAACGGCGCTGGAACTTGCGGAACAGCTTAAGAATTCAGGTACTCCGGTGAGGCTCCTCATCGTGGACTCGCTCACCGCACATTTTAGGGCTGAATACGTGGGCAGAGGCACACTCGCCGATAGGCAACAGAAGTTGAACCGACATCTTCACGACCTCATGCGCTTTGGAAGTCTGAACAACGCCGCCATACTCGTGACGAATCAGGTTCAAGCAAAGCCAGACGCATTCTTTGGGGACCCGACAAGGCCGATCGGCGGTCACATCTTGGGCCACACGGCGACGTTCAGGCTGTATTTAAGAAAGTCAAAAGGTGGCAAGCGCATAGCGAGGCTTGTAGACTCGCCTAACCTCGCAGAGGGAGAGGCGATATTTTCTGTCGAACCAGAAGGAATACGAGAATGAGAGGATTGTTATAACGGCTCACCACTCCTAGCGCGCTGGATTGATGACGTGATAAAGGCCGCAGCTTTTGACATTGATGGCACGCTGACGCATCGTGATAGATCGATTGATGTGGATGCCATCGACGCGATCAGACGTGTAACGGTGCCGGTTGTGTTGGCGACGGGCAACATTTTGTGCTTTGCCAATGCCGCGGCGGTGCTCATTGGTGGAATCTCCTGTGTGATAGCCGAAAACGGAGGAATTGTCAGCGATGGCACATCGAGAATCGTTAACGGCAACATTGAAGCGTGTCACAGGGCAGCCGAGATACTCGAGCGCAGCGGGACGTTTGACCTTAAGAGAGTTGATGCCTCGGAGAGAGTGACCGAAATCGCCTATAGCAAAGATACCAACTTCGACGTCGGCGCGCTGAAGGCCATGCTAGCGCAGTGCTGTAGCGAAGTTGAAGCGGTTGACAGCGGATTTGCCGTTCATATTAAGGATAGAAGCGTGAATAAGGGCCTGGGCCTCACTACAATCGCTGAACTCCTCGGGCTTGAGGCCCACGATTTTGCCGCATTTGGAGACTCAGAAAATGACGCCGAGATGTTAGAGGTCGCCGGCGTTGGCGTTGCCGTCGGCAATGCAGATAGCACGGCGCGCGCCGCGGCTGATTATGTCGCTACCGAACCGTACGGTGCAGGAGTCGTGGAGGGCTTGAAGCAGCTGAGCTTATTGTGATTTTTCAATTGTTACCGCTCGCCATCGATGTAGCCGTTATGCAATTTTAAGGCATGTTTATATAATCTCGAAGCATTTCTGCGAAGCAACGCACTCTTTAGGCACGTGTATGCATGGAAGAAGTTGAACAGAAGGTATCGCTTAGAGAGAAGCTGCTTGATAAGAAAACGTTACTTTCATTCGCGGTATCGTTCGCGATTCTCTACCTTTTCTTGACCCGCATTGATCTCGGGGCCGCGTGGGAGGTTATGAAGGGTGCCAATCCGCTCCTCTACCTGCTTGCGTTCGTGGTGTACTACGCTGCCTATCCAATAAGGGGGCTGAGGTGGAAGCGTCTCCTTAAAAACGCCGGATTCACGCTCGGTACACAAGATGCAACCGAGATCCTCTTTATCTCCTGGTTTGCAAACTGCCTTGTACCCGCAAAGCTTGGAGACATCTATCGGGGGTATCTTTTCAAAAAGAATTACGCAGCGTCGATGTCAAAAGCAATCGGCACGATCGTCGTTGAGCGCACGTTTGACGTCGTGACCCTCGTCGTGCTGCTCAGCCTTTCAGGGATTCTCAGCTTCGAAGGAAGGCTCCCCGACACGGTCACGACCGCTCTCAGGGTTGGGGTACTGCTCTCGGTAGCGCTTATCGTGATACTGGGCGGGCTTCGCTATTTTCGGGAGTTCGTCGTGCGCTTTTTGCCGCACCGATTGGCTAATATCTTCATTCGGTTCGAAGAGGGCGTTACGCATTCGCTGGCGGCACGGACTACGCCCACCCTTACCCTCTACACCATCATCATATGGGCCTTCGAGGTAGGAACGCTCTATCTCGTCACGCGAGCTATAAGCCTCAGTCTCGCCCTTCCTATCGTCATTTTCGTTGCTCTCGCTGCGTCACTCCTCACGTCGATCCCGATCACTCCCGCCGGACTCGGCGCCGTTGAGCTTGCAATCACCGGGCTCCTCGTGCTCGTCAGCGTGCCACCTGACGTCGCGGTTTCCGTAGCGCTCCTGTACCGGATCGTGAGCTACTGGAGCTTGATTGTGATAGGCGCAATCATCTTCTTAGCAAGCAAGAAGACGAAATAGTGAGGGGAGACCGACTTTAATTCTTACGCTGCCAGACTTAACAACAAATCTAACAAGCCAAAGACCCGTTGTTTGTGTAGCCAAACATTTAGTGACGCTACATTAAATGCCCACGCCATTATACGCGAAATTGTACGGCAGCGCCTTTGCCGGCGATTAGATTGTAGACCCCTAAGCTTGCAACTTTTCATTTACCCGTAAAAGAGCTGCAGAACGACATCCACCAAACATAATTAAAACAATGATTGGATTGTTGCGTAAAAAGTCGAGCTGACCCCTACATCAGGCTTGGTCCGATACACCATCATTACCAATGATCGAAATGGTGCCGGCAGGCCCACTGAAACACCGCTGAGCTCGGGGAGGTGCCGCTACCACGCGTGCTCTAATATACACTCGAGCACGAACGGTTCGGCGGACTGCCCTCACAGCATTGCTGAAGGTACGGGAGGGTCGTATCATCACTAATCATCACGTAAATTTTTGGCAACGGGCGATGTGCAAAAGAGATCCTGTAACTAAATTGACTAGCGTAATAACTTCTGTGAAGCAGAATTTTACGTTCAGAAGGTTATTTGCACGCTGCGGACT
>CAZKZX010000029.1:0-12129 GCA_964557335.1 uncultured Methanomicrobia archaeon
CAGAACTCGGAGAGACGTACCCCGTACAGCACCACCACGCTCACATAGCTTCTCTTATTGGCGAAGGAGCACCGCAGAATATGATAGGAATCGCAATTGACGGGGTGGGATATGGATATGACGGCACAATATGGGGGGGCGAAATATTCAATCCGAACCTTGAAAGAGTCGGCGGCCTCATGCCAGTCTATATGCCTGGGGGAGACTTAGCTACCGTCTATCCCATAAGAATGGTCGCGGGGATGCTCTACGATATCTGCGATGAGAAAGAGCTCTGTAGCATCCTCACAAACCTCGGCCTGTCTAATCTCGAGGCAAGTGTGATGTTACAGCAAATCGAGCGGAATGTAAATGTGACCGTAACTTCAAGCACTGGAAGAGTGCTTGATGCGGTTTCTGCTGCTCTTGGCATTTGTCAAAAACGGACTTATGACGGCGAACCAGCGATGACGCTTGAAGGCGTTGCGCATTACGGGCATCCACACGTTAAATTGCCCATTGCTATCTCAACCCATAACGGAAGACTCGTGCTTGATACGAGGGTTATACTCGACGCCGTTTTAGAGGCAAAAAACAAAGGTATTAGCATAAAGAACATCG
The DNA here is from genome assembly GCA_964557335.1 of uncultured Methanomicrobia archaeon. Lineage (GTDB taxonomy): Archaea > Halobacteriota > Bog-38 > Methanoflorentales > Methanoflorentaceae > DASPRZ01. The sequence continues at coordinate 601 of CAZKZX010000029.1, forward strand.
CAGCTTCCGCGCAGAATGCTATTGCACAAGGTCTCGCCACAATTGCAGCTGATGCGGCTGAATCTGCTGACATAAAAAGTATCGGCTTGAGCGGAGGAGTCGCTTACAATAAGACCTTCGTATCAAAGATAGAAAAAAATTGTCAGGACAACAGTCTAGAGCTATTTACCAACACTAAAGTTCCGCGAGGAGATGGAGGCATATCGTTCGGCCAAGCGGTCCTGGCTGCGTTGGTAAAAAGTGGCGAGTATGAATTCACAACATTGAAATCTTCTGTTAAAGCATTCTCTTTGAGTCCATAGACCGCCAAACGTTTCCTACCCTCTTAGCGCTCATTCCGCATTAGTAGCTAATTAGCAGGCGATTATACGTTGTAGAACGCTTAATGCTATTAATCCAACGACAAAAAACTATTCGGTGTGCATTCAAGCGCAGCGTGTAAACTGGTTAACATCGTGATTACAACTTTAAAAAAAGCAATTCTTCACGTTTTATCGGGCTTTTTGTTATTTAACAAATGACATAAATGAATCGGCTATAACATTCTGAGTTGCTGAACCAAGCGATGCTACGTCAAGGTTTTTTAACTACCACTTTACCCTTTGCAGACACAAAGCCTATGCTAGCCTTCCCATCTATTTCGACGTTTCCATTTGCAACAATCCTATCTATAACAGCGTCCGGCTTGACAGAAACGCTTCCCCCGCTTACAACTTCCCCAAGCCTTACACCGCCCATTAATGTTATGTCCTCGTTTGTCACTAGTACGCCCCGAACGGAGGAATTCATCCCCAAAACCGCACTTTCAGCTTCGACGTTTCCATTTACAATTGAACCTTGACCAAGCTCTAGTGACCCGTCTACTATCAAATCACCCCAAAAATGAACATTTTTGCCCGTAATGAGGTTTCCACGAACATGGACGCCTTTTTCAAAAAACGCGTCATCCTTTATTATGTAGGTATTAGTTTCCGAATGTCGCCTTATGAAGCGTGATAAATCATCGGTCAACGTAATTCCTCATTCGTAGTTTAATCCTGCAACGCGTGCTACGTTGAATTGACAAATGTTAAACGGGCATTATGATATACTTACCGTTTTATATCCTTCCGAAAATGTAAGCTGTCAGCACCACGAGCATCCCGTACTTTATGTAAGTCGATGCTTTTGAGGGTGACGTCCACGACAACGCAATCGAATACATCAAAATAATATCAGCTATAATGATTACGGAGAGATAAAGATACCCAAACGTAGAAACTAAAAAGGGGACGGGACTAAGGATTACTGCAAAGAACATAAAACAGGCTGCGAACAACAAGGAGGGTCGAACCCCATACTTAATTGGCAGCGTGGATGCACCGAGTCGTAAATCACCTCTAATGTCCTCCACGTCCTTTATAACTTCTCTAGATGAAATCGCAAACATCGCACTTAGAAAAAGGATTACTGTTATGAAATACGAGCCCACCGCTGCCCCGCCGAAAAGAAATGTTGAGCCGGTTAGGTAACCAATTAAAACATTACCAATAAGAGGCAATCGTTTGAACCTCCAACTGTAAAGTATGAGTAAGCCTGAATTTACTATCGCAATAGCCAAACAGGTAAAGTTTATTACGCTTGATATCACTATGCCAACAGACAGAAGCACTGCTGAATAAACTAGAATATGATGCTGTGTGAGCATTCCACTTGGAACCGGCCTGTTAGGCCTATTAATTTTGTCAATTTCCACATCAAAATAGTCGTTTATCGAATTTCCTCCGCCAGTTATCATAAATACTACAACTGACGCGAGAAACAGTGCATAGATTAGACTTGTATTTAATGTCGGGATACTTACAAAACCGCCTACCACTGAGGCTATTGCCCCCATAAGGCAATTTAATGGTCTGATAGCCGCTAGATAACCCTTCAAGGACGTCATTCTTGTCAAAAATTCACCTAGTTACGTGCCATCAATTAAGTTAATAACTACCTTTCATAAAGTCTTTTTCTCTAGTTATACAACAGTACGCAGCATAACGATACAACAATCCTTCGATATTTTTAAGTTCTTTGGCGGCGTTGAACGTAGCTTTGTAAGATCTTGTCGTAACGACTAGACTTACTTCTCAAAATCTGCAGGTATTCCATACGCTTGTTGTAAGTTGCTTCATGGCATTTTATAACTGAACTATACATATAAACATCATGATGGGAAAATGGTTCATACGATCCTTCTCATTTCAAAACATGTCGAGGCACAATCGCTATAGTTTAAAAAAAACAAGTCAGACCTAATTATTTAAAAAGTCGCTATTTTAGAGTTTTTACCTTTTTGCTAACGAATAAACTTTAAGTGATGCACAAACAAAAATGACTTCAAGTGCCGACTTGCACTGAACCTAAAATCTGTATGATCATTGCCGTAGCTGAGTACGCCGCTAACTTACTTGTTTTTTGATTTTCTGTCGGCATGTTTTCAAACCGAGCGCAAAATCTTCCGATGTCACCTTCCACCTCTAGTTGGTGCACATTCTTGCTTAATGCAGGATCAACCATGATTCTTACCGTCGTTCGTTGAAATCCCACTCCAACTAAAGAGAGAGTCGCTGAAACATTCACGTTCTCGGGGAAGCCAAGAATGGCCTCTTTTGCCGTTCCCTCAAAAATCAAACCTTTTATGCTGAGATCTACGTTATGATCCTTGACATAAGGTGCGTCGGCAAACCCGGACGGAGGTTTAATGGTAGTTAATATGATAGATTGAATCTCGCCAATGGAAGCTGCCTTCACGGCATCGATGCACCCTATCGCGCCTGAAGGGATGTACACATTACAATTGTTTTGCCTCGCAGTTTCGTAGACTTCTCTCCTGAATTCTGGATCAACTAATGCGCCGACACTTAATAACATAAGGTTTTTGCCCCTTTGTAAAACTTGTAGGGCTATGTCACGGACAGCTTGCTGCGATGCGCATTCCACTACAAGGTCAGCGGCATTCAACAAATCGTGGAAAGAGCCAACTTCCGCAGGCAGTTTGCTCTTATTTGCGAGCTTCATCGCTCGCTCGATGTGCCTATCCGAAAAAAATAATTTTCCCTTGATCTGCGCTCTGTTCAAACCCGTACAGATTTCAGTTCCTATAGCTCCACACCCGAGAATCCCGACTATCATTCTTGAAACATTTTAAGTTATGTAAGGTAGAAAAACGTTTGGTGATAAAGTGGATCGCACGGAAATTGAACGCTTTCTCAAAGAAGACACAGGAGTTGAAGATATAACAGGCCAGACGTTACCGCGGGGTGAAGTCACAGCAGATATAATTTCAAAAGATGAGGGGACGTTAGCTGGTTTATCGGAAGCCTTGAGCATTTTCGCCTATTTTTGCGTGGCAGCCTCTCCTTTCTATAATGATGGAGATCAGTACAAAGAAAATGCACTAATTATAAGCGTTAAAGGAGAAGGGCAAGATATCTTACTCGCTGAGAGGCTTGCACTTAACTTTTTATGTCGTATGAGCGGAATCGCCTCGCTCACGAAAAAATGTGTGGAGCTGGCTAACGGCGTAACAATTGCCGGAACGAGAAAAACTACTCCAGGTTTTAGAGAATATGAAAAAAAAGCAATTACTTTAGGCGGTGGAGATCCCCATCGATTTACGCTGACTGATGCTTATCTTTTTAAGGATAATCATCTGAAGATTATACCTTTAGAGGATATATTCAGGAAAAGGCTTTATTTTACTAAAAAGGTTGAAATTGAAGTGGAAACGGTTGACGATTGTGTAAAAGCAGCCGAATGCGGCGCAGACATCATAATGTTTGATAACATGAGTGTAACGTCGATAGTCGAAGCCGTAGAGCGCTTGACCCAGTTAGGACTACGAGATAAAGTTATATTGGAGGCATCTGGTGCCATAACGCCCGCTGATGTTGCAGATTATGCCGCTACGGGAGTAGATGTGTTATCGATGGGGTATCTCACCCATTCATCAAGGTGGTCAAATTTCAGCCTTGAGGTTCGGCCGTGAATATAGATATGGGGCACCATTATTCCATACATGTTAATGAGCGGCTGATCATCGAAAGTAGATCTCTGCATTAAAATGTTCAAAGAACACACAGCGACACCCAATTCAAGGTAAATAAATGATTTATAAAAATCCAGCGTTAACCGTTGACGGTGTGATTATTAAAGACCATATGATCGTCCTCATAAAGCGGTCTCAATCTCCATTTGAAGGCCGGTACGCCCTTCCAGGAGGGTTCGTGGAGTACGGGGAGACTGTCGAATCCGCATTAATTAGAGAAATTGCGGAAGAAACTGGTCTTGAGGTCAAAATAAAGTCTCTAATTGGAGTGTATTCGGACCCGAACAGAGATCCACGCGGGCATGTCGTTTCATTAGCATTCAAAGCCCAAATAACTGGTGGCGAGCTATCAAGCGGTTCAGACGCGCGCGAAGTGAGGCTCTTTGATATCAGACATCTGCCACAACTTGCTTTCGACCACGAGAAAATTATCCAAGACGCGCTTAAACAAGTCTAGCTGAGCTGCAACCCTTCTTTTATAAGCGGCGCTACGCTGATTATGCTTTCCGCACGCTCTATCGTATCCGTTGCTATTATGCTTTCTACTCCTGCATTATATAAAAGAAGCCGAGCATTTTGGGACAACACAGGATGAATACAGGCGACGTGCACCTCACGTGCCCCTTGGCTCCTAAGTAGCTTTATCGCCTCTGACATGGTTCCGCCCGTAGAAATCATATCATCGACGATTACTACCTCTTTGCTGTCGACGGCTAAATGTTTCGGTTGAATGATGACCTCTTCCGATGAAAGTCTTTTTTTCACGAGCACGTCATATTCAGCCTCCATAGCTCTCGCAGTATCACGGACTAACTGCACAGCGCCTTCATCCGGTGAAATAACGAGAGGTGATCCAAAATGCATGCCTCTGAGGTGTTTTCCTACAGTTCGCGCAGCGGAGAGGTTTATCGCTTTTTTCTCAGTTCGCAGTTTAAAATGTCCTAAAGTGCTCGTGTCGTGCACGTTTATCAGAAAAACTTCATCAGCAACAATTGATTTTGCAATGACCCGCGCACTAACTGGCTCACCCGGTTTGAATTGTTTATCTTGACGAGCGTAGCCAAAATAAGGTACGACAACGCGCACATAACAGTCCGCTGCAGCGTCTATAAGCTGCAAGAGTGAAATTACGTCATCATTAGTGACAGTGCTTTGAATGATGAGCGCCTCATCGTCCAATTCGTCAGCGATGCGCAAATAGAGCTCACCATCTGGAAATTTCTTAAACTCAATAAGAGCCAGATCGCACTTTATCTCCCGAGCGACTCTTGACGCAAGCAATTGCGATGATGGACCAGCCAAAATTTTCATTAAGCCACCTTCAACTTATTCGTCATTATTTCACCTATAATAATATGTTGAAAAAATTATACGATCATCATTAATGTGCTGGGGTTGTCGATACCCGTAAATGGGTCAGAAGGGATTACACGCACTAAACATGAACGCAAGTATCGATCTATTAACTCCTTAACCTGTTGTATCCCCACATAATAGCACGTGTAAACAGCTTAAAGATTAATAAAACGTAAACGTAGAAACGCGTGACGTGTATTCGGTCCAAAAAGCGTATAACGCGTTTCTCCCCACTACTAAGCGCCTATTTCTACTCTGGCAAGTTGCTTTTAACAACTCGACGGCGCTAAAAGAGGTCGCAGTAAAAATTAGCAATGTTAAATGAGGTAAACCTTCATATACGGTTGGATTGTGAATGGCATCTTCCCAAAAGAATATAAAGACTATTGCAACAATCACATGAATGAGAAGTGCACGCACATAAGAGCATCGTTTACTTTCTATGCAACAACTCAGATAAGTTGGACTTTTAAAATGGATTCGCTAACATAAAAATCAAGGGCAGGTTACATGACCCCAGATAATGACGTCATTATAGGACTTGAGGTACACGTTCAGCTTACTACTAAATCTAAGTTGTTTTGTGGATGTTCGACGAGATATCAGGATTCAGAGCCAAATACCCACACCTGTCCGATATGCCTCGGTCTGCCAGGGACTCTGCCTGTCACGAATGAACAGGCAGTACTATATGCCGAAAAGGTTGCAGAGTCATTGAACTGTGAAGTGGAACGAACCGAGTTTTATAGAAAAAACTATTATTATCCTGACCTGCCTAAGGGCTTCCAAATAAGCCAATATGACTTCCCACTTGGAATAAATGGATACCTAACCGTTGACACGGACGGCACCGAAAGGAAAATACGGATAAAAAGGGTCCACATGGAGGAGGACCCAGGAAGGCTTGTTTACAAAGGGACGATAGAGAAGGCTCAATATTCACTAATTGATTACAATAGATGCGGCGTACCCTTACTTGAAATTGTTACGGAGCCTGACATCCGGACACCAAAGGAAGCGCGACGGTTTTTGAACAAGGTTAGAAGTATCCTTGAGTACCTCGACGTCTTTGATGGTAATCTTGAGGGCTCACTTAGGGTTGATGCGAATATCTCAATCGCTGGGGGACAGAGAGCGGAGGTCAAAAATATATCGTCATACAAGGGAGTTGAAAAAGCCCTGTTATTTGAGACAAGCCGCCAAAAAAACCTCCTTCGACGAGGGATCAAAATAACACAGGAGACGAGACACTTCGACGAGGCACGAGGTGTAACGATTTCACTCAGATCAAAAGAACAAGAGCACGACTACAGGTACTTCCCCGAACCTGATTTACTTAAGGTTGATCCGCTGTCACTAGCAGAAGAAGTTCCGAAAAAAGAAGCGGTTGAACTTCCCGACGCAAAAAGAAAGAGGTTCGTTACGCAGTATGGGATCTCGGACTATCTTGCAAAAGTCTTAACAGGCTCTAAATCATTAGCTGGTTATTTCGAAGCAGTAGCACGTGATGTCGATCCATTACTGGCCTCCACTTGGGTAGCAGATGTTCTGCAGGGCGAGCTAAATTACAGGGGACTAGATGTCGATGCGTTCAAGCCAGGCTACGTGGTAGAGATAATAAATAACATATCCAATGGAACCATTACTGAAAAAGCCGCTGTGGAGATAATAAGAACTATCTTGGACAAAGGGGGGGCCCCTTGCGAAATAATAGAGAGGAGGAGGCTCACAAAGATAAACATAGATGAAGTCAGGGACGCTATTAAGCAAGCAATAAGCGAGAACCCCAAAGCAGTTGAAGATTTCCGCCGTGGAAAGGTGGAAGCATTGCATTTCCTCGTAGGACAAGTTATGAAGAAGACGCGTGGGAGAGCTGATCCAAATATCGCAAATCAATTAATCGCGGAGCAGCTTTAATGCATTTAATTATAACCGAAAAGGACCTCGCAGCGAAGAGCTTGTCCCATATACTCTCAGGTGGGAGGGCATCAATAGAAAAAGTTGGGAGCGTTAATGTTTATAGATTCAACAATTCAGCCGTTATGGGGCTAAAAGGTCACATCGTTACAGTAGATTTCCCCGAAAAGTACACCAAGTGGGATGTTAATTTTCACGAGCTCGTAAAGGCAGAGTTAATAATCGTTCCGACCAATAAACCCCTTATATCGGCACTAAAAAAAGTTGCCAAAGACTCCGACCGAGTAACTATTGCTACTGATTTTGACAGGGAAGGAGAACTTATCGGCTTCGAAGCGTACAACATCATAAAGTCTGTAAAAGACGTTGGCATCAACAGAGTACGGTTTAGCTCGATGACTCCCAATGAGATAAGAAAAGCTTTTAAATCGCCATCCGAGATCGATCGTAATCTTGCCCATTCTGGTGAGGCGAGACAAGAAGTAGACCTCATTTGGGGTGCGGCTCTCACTCGCTATTTAAGCACCACCTCTCGCCGGCTAGGAAAGAATTTTTTGTCCGCCGGGAGGGTGCAAAGTCCTACACTTGCTCTTATTGTCGACAAGGAAAGAGAAATAGGTAAATTTGTCCCCGAATTATACTGGGAAGTGTACATAGATCTCACCAAAGGTAACTCAAAATTTCAAGCCAAACACGTCAAAGGCAGGTTTGTCAATAAAGATGAGGCATCTTCTGTTGTAAGTAAGATACGAACAGAAGCAACTGTCACGAAATTTTCAAAAGGCGTAAAAATCGACAACCCGCCGGCACCTTTCAACACAACCGAGTTTTTATCAGCGGCTAGCTCTTTGGGAATGGCTGCGAACCGTGCGATGAACATTGCTGAGAGCCTCTACATGGCGGGATGGATAAGCTATCCGCGCACTGATAATACCGTCTATCCGAACAGCCTCGATCTAAGGCTTACCGTAGGGATGTTCAGAAAAGGTGAATTTGCTGAAAATGCTGAAAAACTCTTACAAAAACAGGAACTTGTTCCAACGAGAGGGAAAAAGCAGACTACCGACCACCCGCCAATTCACCCTACCTCTAAGGCAACACAACAGGATCTCGATGCCCAGGGTTGGAAGATTTACGAGCTTATTGTCAGAAGATTCTTTGCAACTCTCTCAGATCCAGCAAGCTGGTGTATCAAGAAAATAACACTTGAATCAGGAGGAGAGGCGTTTAAAGCAACTGGACTTGAGCTTGTTACTCGCGGGTGGCGGTATCACTATCCATACGTCGCTATAAACGAGAAACATGTCCCAGATTTGAAAAGTGGCGATTGTCTGAAGGTACAAGGCAAAAAAATCATTGAAAAAGAGACGCAACCCCCTCAACGGTTTGGGGAGGGACAGCTTATAAAGAAAATGGAAGAGCTCGGTTTGGGTACAAAAAGCACTCGTCACGAAATCTTAAACAAGCTGGTGCAAAGAGGATACGTTCATACAAACCCCCTTCGACCAACCAGTCTCGCCTGTGCAGTGACACGTTCACTCGAGTGCTACGCCCCTGCCATAACGAAACCCGACATGACCCGTTTACTCGAAGAAGAGATGGAACATATCAAAGATGGAAAACTCCAAAAAGATTTTGTGGTGAACAGTTCCCGACACATTTTGGATTCCATATTTTACACCCTTGACGAGAAGGCCAACGAAATACGAGATTCTCTGCTCGAAGGTCTTAAAGAAGACGCGATAGTAGGCGAATGTCCTGAATGTGGGTCAAGTCTGAGTGTTAGGAGGTCAAAAAAAGGAAGCAGATTCATTGGGTGTGGCGGGTACCCTAACTGTACCTTCGCGCTCCCACTCCCAAAATCAGGACGGCTGGTCGTAACTCACAAGGAGTGCCAAAAGCACAAAATGAGGCTCATTAAAGTTCATAACGGGAAGAGGCTTTGGAACCTTGGGTGCCCTTACTGTAACTATATCGACTGGACCAACAAAACAAAGAAAGTAACCGTATAATTGTCACATTGGAGCAGACAACAAACGCCATCCGCTCGATATTCAATGCCGTATGGACTTTACAAACCCTTCAATCTTTGTTCTAACATCCAATTCATGTTCAATTGCCGTACCAGTTACAATGGCATCAGCACCGGCTTTTGATAAGAGTTCTGCTTGCTTTTCAGTCGTGACGCCTCCACCAACAATAAGTTTCGTATCGTCGATGACATCTTTCACAGCACTCACCATCCTTAATGGCACCGGCTTTGAGGCGCCAGAGCCCGCCTCAAGGTAAATCCACCGCATTCCTAGATATTTGCCCGCAAGCGCGTAAGCTTCTGCGAGCTTAAACTTATCCGTGGGAATCGGGCGGGCATCACCTACCCACCCCACCGTTCCTCCTGGCTCAACAATTATATATGCCATCGGGAGAGGCTCAATGCCATACCTTTTTACGAAAGGCGCTCCGAGAGCTTGATTTGTTGTCACATACATAACGTTTCTCGAGTTAAGTAGGCTCATAAAGAAGATTGCATCTGCAAAAGCGCAAACACCCCCGACATCCGCCGGAAAGAGAATAATGGGGATATCGATACGATTCTTAATTTCGCGCACGGTATAATCAAGAGTTGGGCCTCCTACGCCGACTGATCCTCCAACCATGATTGCGGAGGTGCCACCGTCTGCCGCCATCGCAGCAATTTCGGCTGCTTTTTGAGGCGTTTGAAAATCAGGATCAATTAAAGTGAGGTGGATAGTACCACACTGCTCAATTGCCTCTAGGAGGCGCTGCTCAACTTTCACTGCCTAACCCCTTCGCTCCTTGGACTTAACTCTTAATCGTTTATAGCCGCATTTTCTGCATCGCGTTGCTCTTATCGGGTTTCGCGCGTTGCAGTTCATACATATCTTAACGTTTAATAATCTGCGTTCAGCTTCTGGAAACCTTGCCATTAAAGTTACCTCTTTACTCTTCAGCCCTACTTATCTCTAACAACATTTAACTCTTCTGTTCTTCAAAATAGTCTCGGTGCTTTCACGAAATTCAGCTAGACTGACTATACCTATGTAGTTATAGGGTGAACTAAATAGCACCGCAAACAGACAAAAAATGTGTTGAAAGAGGCTTTCGGAGGCAAAATCATTGTAATGAGCTTGCGTAAGCCTCCAGTAGCTAGATACCGCACTACGTTGTACGACAATCCACGAATTGAAAGCCTTTAATTTATGAGTTCATTATTAAGTCCACCACATTACCGAGGGATTGATCCAACATCATTGCTTTGTACTGTTCTTCCGATTTTTTGGCCTTGTTGGGCGACATTAGGTACAACGTCATGATATTGGTTTGTGCACGTAGTTATTAGAAATCTTTGCGGAGAGCTTAAAGCTATCACATAGCTCATGAACGTAGTGACTTAAGTTAATTTTTGACTATTTTCCTTGGATTTCTATTGGGGAATTATTTTGAGAATTTAGGTAGATGATACATTGGATACAGCAGTTCACATAAATGAAATGGCTTTACATAGGAGCGAAATTACCTATCAATTTTCTGTTTCATAATCGCCATTCGGGTATTTTATATTTTTTCTGACATTAGGTATAATCACTGTTGGACAAAAAAGGACAAAAAACACACGTGCTAAAAAGCTCACGTGCTGATAGGATTAATGGGCGCAATTGTAATTTTCTTGCCTTGCAGTTACACTAAGCACAATGCCCAGCAAAAGGGACCAAATTTTCGTCGGTCATTATATGTTTTGTAGCGAGTGTTCAATGATCTGCCCTGTGTCTGTAATCACCTTAATGAAGATATTGGGTACCATAGTCACAACACGCGCTCGGTGGACACCACGCATAAACGAGAGAGAAATTTTAATTTAAAGAGGTCAAGAACAAGTGGTTCAAAGCGAAAAAGAAAGAGGAAGGGCTGCAACTCCTTAAATAAGAGTTTGAGCCTAAAAAATCCTCAGAAAAAGAGCTTGTAGAATCTTAAGTTTCGGATGTCTCATCAAACCATTGTTCATCTGAGCTTTGATATAGTCTCTATTACAGACTTTCTGACTGCTTTTACTGTTTCGTCGTTGAGGGCTTCGATGAGGGGGTCGACGGCGCGGGGGTCGCCGATTTCGCCGAGGGCTGTTGCGGCGCTTTGACGAACGTGTGAAGAGCTATCTTTGAGGG
>CAZKZX010000030.1:0-12037 GCA_964557335.1 uncultured Methanomicrobia archaeon
CGAGGCAAAACCGGTCAGGGAGCGATGAATAAAGCGTTTCCAATCCTTTAAAACTTCTCAAAATATTGAACAATAAATAAGAGATACCAGAAGGGGTGAAAGGATGAATCATGAGACGATATTCGATGACATCGTTTCAGAACTAAAAAGAAGTACTTCCCAAGTAAAGCAAAATGAAGCTGAGCTTCGCATCTACATTCGAGATATGATAAGAATGCACGTGCGATTTATTGCCGGCGATAGAGATTCAATCGCCCATAGACTCTTGTTCCGCTGCACGCTTGGAAGAGATATTGAAACATGGAACGCTTCTAACAGAGACATTTTAGATATTGATTCTATCGTCAATGAAGTAGATACATTCCTATTCGGCGAATCCAAAAAATGTCCCACTTGGTTGCCAGGTTTAAGTACAGTTGTTTTGTTACGGAAAGCAGCAGAACTATACTATCAACACGACGTTGGGCGGTATGCGGGGTATTTGCAGGGGTTGTATCAAGTATTGCTTGCCGCGATGCCCTACGTAAACGCAGAAGGTTTGAAAGGTCTTGAACAGAGATTTACATATGCTTATCCTCGAGATATCATCAGGTGAATAAAGCATTTACTTATTGAGATACTAAATGGAGATATAATCGTTCAAGAACTGTTAGCTAAAGGAAGATTAAGCTAAGATCAGAGTCTTGTATCTTTGAGAATCTATCGCTTAGACGCTTAAAAAAAATGCGGTAGGTAGGGAGTAAACAGACGTTCGTAACTGAGATTGTTAAACCGCCAACATGCACGGATGGAAGAACAAAATAAATCCTTTAATTCGTTAGGATTACGAGGATCGTCGCTCGTGAGATTTCACGAGACCTCTTTTGAAAGTTGCCTGCATTTCGATTCGACATATGCTCACTCAGGTTAGCGTTTCCACGGACATCGCAATTAAATGGTGACGGCGAGCGAAACATCTCTAACAACACTAACAAAATCCTTTAAACAAGCGCTCCGAGTAAAGCGAGGTTTCACATGTTTTAGATTTCAGTCCAATCAAACCTTCGCAGTATCTGAAAAAAAAACCATTCCCATTTAGGGCAACATATCTTCTTGAAAAAAAAACAGACCTTATCCTATCGGCTACGGCCGCTCATCGGAAATCTCACCTTTACAGATTGGAGTAGCACTTCGGAAGTTCAAAGTACCGATAATTACCTATAGACGCTTTCTAAAAGAATAAATATTACAATTAGCGATTTTCAACTATGTCGTTGGATGACATTAAGATCTCAAGAGTCATAATTGAGGATTTTCTCAAAACGTTTATTGACTATTGTGAGGTGGATGCAGCAATCGTTGGTGCCGGCCCTGCAGGGCTTATCGCATCAAAACGACTTGCCGAAGCTGGAGCTAAAGTGGCGGTATTCGAAAGAAAACTGTCAGTAGGAGGAGGTATGTGGGGTGGTGGCATGATGTTTCCTAGAATTGTTCTACAAGAAGAAGCACTTTCACTCCTCGGTGAATTCGACATAACATACTGGGAGGGCGGAGAGCGCGGTTATTACGTTGCAAATTCTATAGAGGCAGTTACAAAACTTGCAGCGCGCGCAGCCTCTGCGGGGGCACAAATCTTCAACCTTATGAGTGTAGAAGATGTACTGATAAAAGCCGGCGAAAGAGTGGAGGGGCTCGTCATAAACTGGACGGCAGTTGAGGCGGCAGCGCTCCACGTTGACCCCCTCACGATAAAGTCAAAACTTGTTATTGACTGCACCGGACATCCAGCCGAAGTGTGCAGAATTGTCGAACGAAAGGTGCCAGAAGCAAAACTGAGAGTTTTTGGAGAGAGATCGATGTGGGCTGAAAGGGGGGAGAAAGTGCTACTTGAGACTACAAAAGAGGTCTATCCTGGACTCCTTGTAGCTGGAATGGCCGCCAACGCTGTTGCTGGTGGTCCACGAATGGGACCCATATTCGGTGGAATGCTCTTGTCAGGAGTTAGAGCTGCAGAGGTTGCACTGACGAAGATTTGAGGGTCAAACAAAATTTATTTGTTTGGTGGTGTTTATATAGTATTGGTGTGTGCAACAAGTCAAGCCGCCGTGGCTTAGCTCGGCAAAGCGGCTGATTCGTATTTAAATTTGATTTAAAGAAACATCAGCAAATCGAGGGTTCAAATCCCTCCGGCGGCTTATTTACTTTATTTAAAGAAATCGAAAGAATTTCGGTTGATATGAAAAATATCGCGGATTAACATGAGACTACGTGCTTAAATTGCTGTATATCTATGTAGAAATTTTATATTGTACTTGAAGATACATAAACTTTATCATCAATAAAGCTTATCCGCCTATTAGGAAAGTGGCATATGGCGGATGATATGGCGGACAACAATCGCTTGGGCATTAAAGAAGACATTATCGAACAAATTGAAAAGCTCGATGTTTTGCGCGAAAAAGGCTTTATTACGCGAGAGGAGTACGAAAAGAAGAAGGATGAGCTTTTGAAAAGTCTTTAGCCTATACCCGATTTCAAAGTAAGCAGCATTTTTTTAAATGTGTGATGAGGGTATAAATTCATTAATTAATTAAATTACTTCAACCCTTGCTTGCGCAAGAATTTTTGCATCTCTTTCTGGTTGCGCACACCTTTCATAGCTCTTTGCATAGCCTTGTGATACTTGAGCAATTCCCGTACGCTTTCAGTCGGAACGCCGGCACCTCGCGAGATCCTTTTGATTCGTGGACCTTTGATTATGTGAGGGTCTTCCATTTCTTCATCTGTCATGGAGTCCATGATGTATTTAAATCTCTTGAGGGTATCCTTTGTCGATTGCAAAGCATCATCAGGAATATCCATTCCAAACGACCCAAGTGGAAGCATTTGCATTACCTTTCTGATGGGGCCCATCTTGCCTAGGGCCTCCATTTGTTTGTACATATCTTTAAGCGTAAACTTTCCCTTCAGCATTGCTTCAACTTCTTCCTCTTGAATTGGAGGCTCCTCTTCTATCATTTCAATCAATGACTTGATATCCCCCATCCCTAGCAGCCTTGAGATAAACCGATCAGGCTCAAATTTCTCAAGGTCATCAATGGTCTCGCCAGCACCTATGAACGCTATCGACGTACCAACATCTGCTACTGCAGAAAGCGCCCCGCCACCTTTTGCCGTTCCATCAAGCTTTGTGATTATGACGCCCGTTATGCCTACCGCTTCGTTGAATGCTTTAGCTTGCTCACTTGCCTGTTGCCCTATGGCGGCATCAAGCACTAAAAATCTCTGTTCTGCCCCAGATATCTCGTTTATGCGCTCCATTTCCCTTATAAGCTCCCTTTCGAGAGCATGACGTCCAGCCGTATCGACTACGATGACGTCATATCGCTTCATCTCAGCCATGCCGTGCCGCGTAATTTCAACGGCATCACCATTGTCCTTATCCCCATAAAACGCGACGCCGATCCTCTCACAGAGCTGTGAAAGCTGGTCATATGCGCCAGGCCGATACGTGTCAGCGCATATGACCGCTGATTTCAAGCCTTTTTTCTGAAAAAACCGCGCAAGCTTTGCTGAAGTCGTTGTTTTTCCGCTTCCTTGAAGTCCGACCATAAGGATGGTTTGGTTTTTGAGAGGTACGTTTGCGGGTTGTCCAAGTATTGCGACAAGTTCTTGATAGACGATATTAACTATGTGCTCCCGCGGCGAAAGTCGTCCAGTAAGCTCCTCCTTCGATGCACGCTCTTTAATCCGGTGTGAGAGCTGCATTACGAGCTTCACGTTCACATCAGCACTTAGGAGAGCTCTTTGAATGTCCTTTACGACCTCATCAATGGTCTTTTCATCTATTCTATTCGCCCGTGCTATCTTTTTGAGCGTGTCTCTCAGCGAGCTGCCGAGTTTATCCATCACCATAGTTACGCTTCGCCCTCTTCAAACAATTTATCAACAAGCCATTGAGGATCGAACTTCTTGAGATCCTCATATTTCTGGCCTAACCCAAGGAATAATATGGGCTTCCCAATGGTATAAGCTATCGATATCGCCGCGCCACCTTTAGCATCGGCATCAACCTTTGTCAGTATTGACCCACTAAACGGCATTGCGCTGTTGAACTCAACTGCTCGTTCCACCGCATCATTTCCCGCGATTGCTTCATCAACAAATATTACCATATCGGCCTTTATAACGCGGTCTATCTTTTTCAGTTGATTCATCAGGTTTACGTTTGTGTGGATTCTTCCGGCGGTGTCCGCGAGTACGATATCCTTGTGCCGCGCTCTTGCGTACTCGATGGCATCATAGATGACCGCCGCCGGATCTGCGCCCTGCTGATGTTTTATAAGCTTTAATCCGAGATTTTCAGCGTGCCTTTCAATTTGCTCGACAGCGCCCGCTCTATACGTGTCACCTGCCGCAAGCACAACAGAATATCCTTGATTTTTAAGCCTGTGTGCTATTTTTGCTATAGTTGTCGTTTTTCCCGTGCCATTTATTCCGGTAAATATAATAGTAACCGGTTTGGGCGAACCTCTGACGAACTCGTCAAAGTCAACTCCGTCTACGTCGAGCACCGTTAACAGTCCATTTCGAAGCGCTTCCTCAACGATTGTTCCCGTATCCTCCCGCCACCGTCTCTTCTTACCGACTAAGTCATTTTTGACGAGCGTAACGATCGCCTCAGATACGGATACCGCGACATCACTTTCAAGGAGCGCTAACTCAAGGCCCCATAATGGTTCTTCGAGGTCATTCTCTTTAATTTCTCGTTCAAAGATCACTCTTCCTTTTAATAGGCCCTTCTTTTCCTTCTCAGCAATTTCATGCGCCGCTCCCTTAGGGGTTAACGCTTTAGGAGAGCTAGTCTCAGATGGGGCTGTCTCTTCCACTTCAAGTTCTGACCGCTCTGTGTCTTGTTGTAGAAAGTCAGCCTTGCTTACCGCCCCCCCACCTTCTAAGCCAAGTTCGTCAGCTTCTAGTTCCGTCTCTTTTCTAGTTACGCTCTCCTTAAATTGCTTCAACTTCTTCGTAAGACTTTCAAACATCTTTTTGCCTTGTTGCTGTTTGTAACCTCGATTGAATTGCATATATCTGCGTGCCTATATCTCTAAGTTTAGCTCCAAATTGACCTCTCATATCGTTCAACTTGTCTTTCCTTTCACTTAGATACGTTTTAGCATCGGCAGCCTCTACTTCAGCGCTTATATTTGATCCTAGTCCTACGATGACTCGCTTAATCTCAGGAATCGTACCGTATACGAATGAGCTTGCACCAATTGAGATGAGCGTATCTTTTCCCGCCTCTGGATCTGAGAGCGCGTCAATTGCGGTAATTGCGTTATTTATTTCAGTAATTGTGAAGTCGATTACATTGAGCTGTTGTTCGTATGCTTGAGCCTCAGCTTCGTACTGCTGTAGCTGTGCAACTAGCACCCTAACTTCCTGCTCGCTTGCCATGCTGATCACTTCTCAAGCGATTCAACTGTCTCGATCCTTATTAAGTTCCTCTTCAATCCATGCTCGCTTCCAATAAGTGAGTAGAGTTTTTCCGCAGCGTTTTTCTCATTGTTGCTTACTAGCTTCTTTGAAAAATGCTCCCAGCTACGGCCAGCTTTGAATGCGCCTTTTACCCTAAATTTTTTCATTTCCATTTCCTCGTTCCTCCATTGTTTTATACTCATATTAAGGTATCAATTCGTTAACCGTGAGTCTTCTCCGATTTTAAAGCACTTTGAAACAGATAGCAAAACGCTTGAGATGGCTTGATCATATGAGAAAATAGCACATCACGACTTTACAAAGCCGAATGCCTCTTCTATGCGTCCGAGCTCGATACCTGTTGTGTCGCGACCTGCGACATACCCCTTAGTGTTTGCGAGAAGAGAAGAACCCACGAACGGGGAGCCATAATTTAAGGTGCCGATCTCAACGGTGATATTAAACAGCTCATCAAGTTTTGATAGTTCGTCTTCAGACGTCTTTGGGTGGAGCAAAACGCCATTGTTAGTGGCCCTACCTGCCATTCCGACCGTTTTCAATCCCGCTATCGTCCCTCTACATACGTCAACCCCTAACGTTTCCTCAATAACTGTTTTGGCCCGAGAAATAAGGTAGGGGTGAATTAAAGCTGCACTGTCGTTAGCCAATATAACGTTTCCAGCCGCATTTATCTTGCCGGGGAGCTTACGAACTTTCAAATTGCCATTGATCTCCCTTAAAAGCTTTATTTCACCTTTTAATGCATTTGAAGTGACTACAAACCCATTTGAGTTTCCTGCAATTAAGGATCCTATGACCGAACTTGAGCCTATTTGTCTCTTTAAAGATGGTACGCCGAGCTCGCGCTCTAAGTTTGTCATGGTTTCATCAGTGACGCTTGGCGGGACGACTACTACATCCTCCGTGCACGATGCAAAGACGCCTATGACTGGACTCCCGTCAATCTCGATGCGTTTCACCAAATATTACACCCTCGGACAAGATGTATTGCCGTGATATCTGCATCACGTGGAAGATGTCTTGGTATTCAATCTTCCTTAACAAGTTCCGCCTCAACGATACCATCTTCAAACTTCATTGCCCGTACGATAATCTTATTCGGCGGCTTGCTTGAGCTTCTCTCCCATATCTTTTCATTGATGGAACTGTCTAGTTTGATGTTTTCGATATCTGCCTTAAGATGCCTTGAAAGATAGACAAAAATTTCAGATATAGCTTTTTTACTTCTCCTCCACTTCGGCACATTTTTTACAGCTCTCAAAGGGATGGTATAAATGCGCTCCTGCTCCACTTTGCTCTCCTTCGCCATCAACATCACTCCTTCAAACTGGTTCTTCTCCAGTTCCGTCTCTTAGGATGGGTTGTAACCGTCCTATTTGTTCTAACCACAATCCACGCTGGAATTCGCCTATTTTGATTTGTGGCTTTGGCAAGCCGCTTCTTTTTTCCTTTAGTTACTTTGCTCATCTGTTATCCCCCCTATTACCATCCGCTTGTCTACAAGCATTATAGTAATGCAACAATTGATAGGGCTAATTACCATTAATGTCCTTCAATTATGTACTTTATTAAATATATGACTACTTAAGCCTGTGATTACTGTACGTCCTAGGATTTCTTATCCCATACATTGTCGTTTGTAGTGCCACTACTTTCGATTGCTGATGACTCTTGGGGAAAACGTCAGAGATAGACTTTTCGCCGTACATCGTCCTCATGACTTCCCGCAACTCTACTTCGTAATCAAAGGAGACGCACTCCCCATAGATTACATCAAAATGTCTCGCAACGAGTTCATCTATGAAGTTCCTGCCATATCCAAGCAATGGTCTTATGTATTTCACGCCACGTGCATCCTCTAAGCCCCGCACCGCTGATGCGCTCAACATCGGAACCTTATCGTCACGTCTTGTGCCATCCGCCACGATCGCATAGGTTCCTGCAGCGCGCGCGAGTGCAATTTTGTGTACTTCGTTAATACCATTATTTGGAAACCCGTCAGCAATCATCGCCTCTACAATGCTCGTGGCAATTTCAGCCTCTACTTCTAAGGATTTAAAGCTAAACCCCAATATTTTCGCCACTTCAGCTGCATCATTTGGAACGACGCCAAAATTCACAGTCACGAGTTCGACGTCGATAAAAGGGCTGAGAAGGAAGGCTGCTAAAGTGCTATCCTTGCCGCCACTGAACAGAACTCCAGCTTTCATCTCCTACGGATTTTTATTTCCTGCTTTTTTGGGGTAATCTGCTGAAGGAGTTTCTTTAACTGCTCATCCGTTATCTGACCTCGTAACCTTCCACTTTGATACAAAGCGATGAGCTGTGACTCCACTGCATCAGCGAATTCAGGACGGGTCAGTCTTATGCTGTTGAGCCTCTCTCGAGCTTCTGGTGTAAGAATCTGTCTGAGCAGCGTCTGCCTTCGAGCCTTAACTTCTGCAATTTCTTCAGTTGAGTGAGCCTGTTGTGCTTGGAGTTCCTCAAGCCTTCTTCTTCTTATTTCATCAAGCTCGTGATCGTCCATGATGGCACTTTCCTAATTCTAAGTTTGTTTTACGATTTCGTGAGCAGTATTGTCCAAGAACGACCTTCCTGATGGAGAGATCGCTCTGCCCTTCGACGTCGTCTTTACATAACCCGCTTTCTCAAGCTGTTGAAGGGCTTTTCTGACTACAGACCCGCTACCTTTAACAAACCTCTCCGGTACAGAGCGGTTGCCCGTCTTGCCCCCATAAAATGTGCGCAGTCTCTGCGTCCCAACTGGACCATCGATCGCGATGCGTCTGAGAATTGACGCGCACCGAATGTACCACCAGTCCTCGTTTTGCGGAGGATGCTCCTTGTGTACCCCCGTTTTTACCCATCCAGCCCACTGAGGTGGGTCAATATTTTCATTTTCCTTAAGTTTGTTTGAGATTAGTTGTATAAGTTTTTCAGCAGGTGCATCGTATAGCGTTGTCATGTATTTCTCCCGACAGCAAATTAATGAGCTTAGATCAAATCATTTTTTCAGTAATACCTATTGCCTTATATCATTTTCTCCATTCATTCGCACTGGATCATCTCACAAAGTTCTCTTTCGATAAGGCGATAAATAGACTGCAACACCCCCCCGTGTCTCTACTAATGTTGCTCCAGCTTTTTCCTCAAGTTCTCTTGCAATCCTATTTCGAGGGGCTTGTCCTAGAGCATTTTTTAAGATTTTAACTTTAACTAACCTTTTTGATATGAGCTGATCCTCAAGCTCTTGAATTATCGAATCGGTTACCCCATTTTTGCCAACCCATACTGTTATTTCAATTTCAGCAGCTTGAGCTTTTAACTTATGAATATCCGCTTTCATGGCTAGGTCAACCCACTAGTTAGTTTCAATAACGTCTTATATCCTCACAATTCAAACAAGTGATGACAGTCCGTTTATCTTTCACACGAACGCGTACATTTACACCGTAAACAAGGTATCGCGTGCATTTTCTGCAAAAGCGCATCTTAAACTTCTTTGCAAAGCGCACTCTGTATCTCATCCCGATCTCTTTTGCGAGCTGAGCGTACCTATCGCTTCTCTTACTATGATTCGAAAATTCAACTTCGGCAAGCTCAAAGAGCCTTTCTATCCTCTCTGAGGCGATTTCTCTCGCGAATTCCCTTGTCTTCTTCTGCTTAGCACGCCTTGACATAAAAGAACTTCAAACTTATGGAAAAGATTAATACAGTGAATGTATAAGTAGTGTCGTAAATTACCAGTAATAAAAGGCACCGATGGTCTAGTGGCTATGACTTGGGCCTTCCAACTTTTAGGAAGAGAGCCCACAACCCGGGTTCGAATCCCGGTCGGTGCATAATCACGGCTTTTTCACAGTATGAACGTGGTAAATGGATGTTGCTATATCTATAGCATCCTTGTCGCTGCGACTACCTGAATGCTTTCAACTCCCTCAATTTTTGAGAGAGCCTCTTCTATCGAGTCGGTGCCGCCTTCCACGTCGCCCACTATCACTGTCACTATAAGGGCTTTTAAGCCAAAGGCAATCGGTTGTATATCAAAACTATAAAGTCGTGCATCATTTGGAAGAGCTTGTTCAATTTTTCGCTTAAGTTGCTCCAAGTCAACTGCTGGACTTTGTGGCATTACCTTAATTTGCGCAGCTACTTCTCCCATATCATGGCCCCTCAAATCCACAATCACATCTATAAGGATTGCTCATCTTTTTACATTTCTTACATCTTGCCAACATTTCTCCACACGCGGGACAAGGATATATAATGCTACTATCCTTCGAAATCCTTGCGCCACACGATACACACATTTTGTTCATATCTATATAATCTCCCATTAGCGTAAGTAAGTTGACCCTCGGTTAGTGACCAAATTTACGTGAACAACTATGGGCGGATTCTAAACGATCACCTTAGTTCCAATTACGTCTTTATCGCAAAGAGCATCAATTACACGGTTAAAGTAAGCGCCGTTAATAATTGTGCAGTTCAACTTATACTTTAATATCAGCTTAGGAAGAGTTGTATCGACGCAAGTTTCAACTCTGAGTTCACTTGCCCTTATTACTCTGGCTAATTCATCGTTTATATAAATACCGTCGACATCTTTGGCTATGACAAGGTCGGCTTCAAGCTTTCCAGCTATCCACGCGGCAATAGCATCAGACGTAACATCCCATGAGTGCGGCAACGGATCATTTTCATAAACCAGTTTAAACGGTAAGAGAGCTGAAACGCCCCTTGGAACATCAATAATATCGTCAATTAACCGACATCCCGTGCCGCCTGCGAGGAAAAAGGCATACTGTTCCATTGCAAGGACTGCCATCCAGTGAGCCACATCGTCGGTCAATGATCTGGAGTAATGCCTTACTATATCTGCAAAGGGTCCTCCACCCGGCACAATTAACACGTTAAGTTCTCGCTTTAGTAGATAAAGGACAAGATCATGTGCAATCTCGAGTAAACTTCCTCCGAGCTTAAGAACTTTTTTGTTCGTTTTTTCCCCCCACACGTTTTTAAAGCGTATTACTACCAACCACTTGTTGGAGCAACTTTGCAACCGCGAATGCTGGAAACACGCGAGAGATTCTTGTGCCGTAAGTATCAGAAAGTGATTCTACTCTAAGTCCTAATCTTTCAGCAGCATTTTTAATCATAAACTCTCCCATGCCTGCAGCTACAACAGTTTTTAAATTGTGATACTTGGAATGAGCCAGGATGCCGTGCGAAAGTTCATCGATCTGCGCCGTCACAGCTTGCTGCGCTATCTCGTATGCCCTATTCGTGCCGAGTTCTTCGATATCGCATAGTACAACTCTCGCAATACGACCATAAGCAGAGTCAACGTCGCGCGGCCTTCCATCGGGAGTATCACACGTATAGTCATTTTCTGATATCGTTCCAAGAATCATATGGGCATCAGCTGTTATAGCGTAAAGCTCGGAAGAAATTCTGCAGGGATCTCCGTCTAGGTTCAGCTGCTTAATCAGAGCTGCAATATTTGTCCTCAAAACGCCCGAGTAGATGAGTTCACCTCGTTTCAATCGCTCGAAATCTGCTTTCGAAGCTTCGAATTTTCCATTTTTGATAGGAATTATGTCACAAGTTGTGCTTCCCATGTCCACGAATATGCAATTTCGTATATCTCTCGCGATAAAATGGGCAGAAGCTACCCAATTCGAAGCAGCATGGAGCCTCGGATCCCGAATGTCACGAGAAAATCGACCATGTACGTCAAAAAAATATGCACTGTCAAACACTGAATTAACTACTGAAGCTATGTACAGCACGCCTTCTCTCTTGCTATTAAATCGATCGGCCATTTCGCCCGTTAGTACAATACCTACCTCATCCGGCTTAAAATCGAGTTTTACGCGTTTAAGTACGCTTTCAAGATCAGCGCCTTTCCATAACGGAAGATAAAACGTTATTACGTTTTCATCAGCTGATGCAATTTTTGTGTTCGCCCCACCGATGTCGATCCCTACAACGCTATCGCCTCTCATAGTCCCACACTTGAATTATAGGACGCCTTGAACATTATCTTTCACATCACTATCTGTTTTTAAAAATATGTGCTTACCCTTGATCTCAACTGATTTCGGCAGTGCGATCCCCAGTCCTGCTTTGAAAATTAGTTCAGAAACGTTCACGGCCAAATTATTTATGCTCACTATTGCAGTTGTAGGGCGCGCGTTGACATCGATAACGTAGGCTTGTCCATTCTTTTCAAGCACCATATCTATACCCGTGTAACCTTTACAACCTAGTAATCTAGAGGCCTTAGTAGCAACATCTACAACGTAGTTCGGATCACTGACCTCGTGCGGCGTGATATTTCCAAGGTAGTGTACTTCTCTGTCAATATGTATGAGTTGTTTATTAATTGAAAGTGGGAGTACTGTTCTCCCGGTTATAAGACTCACGCTTATCTGATCACCTTTCATGAACTTTTCAACAATTGTAGTATCTGAAACATTCTTTCCATCAAGTGAATCGACTACAGTCACCCCGTCAGACCCACACCCAAACCTCGGTTTTATGACATAGGGTCCCG
>CAZKZX010000031.1:0-12024 GCA_964557335.1 uncultured Methanomicrobia archaeon
GTCCCTTAAAAGAGACATCTTAAGGACATCGGTAAAAGACCGGTTTGATAGAGCCGGGATGTACGCACCAAGGCAACGAGGTGTTTAGTCCGCGGCTACTAACGTCCGAGCCACAACTTCGCGTTGACTAGGCGTATACCGGACCAAAATTATGGTACTGTGTGATTTCTCGTTTAAGAGAGCCACGTAATTATGGAATAGCACGCATCGACTAACAACATAATGCGCTAGCTGGCGATGTCGTTGTTTAGCCAAGGTGGCGGAGCGGTTACGCGGCCGCCTGCAGAGCGGCTACACTCCGGTTCGAATCCGGACCTTGGCTTTGGCGTAGCGGCCATAGCGGCAGGGAAACTCCCGTTCCCATCCCGAACACGGAAGATAAGCCTGTCCACGTTTCATACTGTACTAAAGTGCGAGAGCCTTTGGGAACTATGAATCGCTGCTACGTCACTCAAATTTACTTTTTCATTCTATCGTATTCCCATGCCCTAAACGACTTTAACGGAGAATTAACGAACACTAAATGTAAGCCTACTAATTTTAACTACTCAGTTACGTTACCACTAGTTCAAGCTGGCCTGATTTTACTGCATTTTTTATTTCCCGGGCAATTCGCCTTGCGACAGACATGCTCTCGTAAATATATTCTGAATACGGAGAGCCTGACGGATACAGATTCGTGCCTGCTACAAGGCGGGCCGATATTTCAAAAACTACTAGGTCGAGCGTGTCCGTAACAATGGTCTCAAGACAAAATGGTCCTATCATTCCACCAAACAACTTCAGTGATGTTTCAACGACGCGCCCCCCTATCTCAAATACGTGAGGGAGCAACTTCTCTCTTAAAATAACAGGTGTGTTGCCTGTGACAACAAACGTCGGATCGATGTGCGTGCTACCTGCTCTGTATAGCTCATCGACGTTCGCCTCTAACCTCCTATCAATGCCAAGCATTTCAAGAGTCCCTTTGCTGAGTTTATAGCCATCCTGTGCGATAGGTGAATAAAAATAATGAAAATAGAACCTATTACCCAATACAAATTCCTGAATAGTGTAGTCATATGTCGCCTCAATCTTTTCCTTAAATTCTTGGGAATTCGCTACAATAAAAAAACCCCGACCACCTTTCGCCCCATGATACTTCACTATTGCCAGCCCGTTGATCTCTCTTGGGTCAAGAAACTCTTTTGGCATTGAAACGCCTGCAGCCTCAAGCCATTCCCTGCTCTTCGTCCTATTAGACTCCCACAGTAACACCTTGCGATTTCCAAAAGTCGGAAGTTTCAGCTTAAGAAAGTTTTCGGCGCCGAGATATTCTACGAGCGAACCATGCGGGATCAATATCACATTTTTTTCAGTTAATTCACCTGCACAGTTTAAGAGATCATCGTACCTTTCGATCACAAAAAATTCATCAGGTTTTGCTTTAGGGTACGCATCGTAGAACTTTGGCGCAGAACCTACGGCTATACCGAGCGTTTTGAAGCCTTCCGTGCGAGCTCCGTGGAAAATTTGAAGACTAGTGTGAGAGCAAAGAGTGGCTATAGTTAAATGTTCGAAATCATAATTGTCTAGTAACCGTTGTATTTGTAGGTCTATGGCGATCCCTCCGGTCGAGCTGTAGTGATCTTGTCTCATGTAAGTGCGTGTGTTAGGCTAAAAATTTACCGCAAATTCTTAGCACTCTGTCACAAGAAATCAGTCATCAAAAGCTCTCGTAAATAAACTGCGGATCACTTATTCCAAGCTCTGGTTGATGCGAAAGAGAAGAACCACAACGGTACATCGTTCGATTGATGCGTTATGATTTTAAAAAAAAATAGTTAGTGGGGGGACTAAAATTTCACCCATACTCTAGTTATTTGGGCATTAATACCTTGTCTATAACGTGAATAACTCCGTTGGTACATTCAAGGTCCGGCTGTACCACTTCGGCATCGTTGATCTTTATTCCGTGCCCAATACGATGCGGGTGCACCGATAGTTCTCTTCCATCAATAGTTTTTATCGTCTTCAAATTTTTCATGTCTTCAGACATAATTTTAGTGTGAGCAACGTGAAAGCTAAGTACTTTGTTTGTTTTTTCCTTGTCCCCAAGAAGGTCTATTAAAATCTTTGATGGCACTTTTTCAAAAGCATCATCATTTGGTGCAAAAACAGTAAAAGGGCCTTTCCCACTGAGCGTTTTCTCCAATCCGGCAGTGCGTATTGCATTTGTTAAAGCTTTGAAATTTCCTGCTTCGGCTGCCGCTTTAACGATAGTCTTTCCAGTTTGTATTGTCATTTGTATCCTCCGAAATGCCTTAAAGCTACTATTTTTTACACTCAAAAGTTATTAAAGCTTACGCAAAAATGGTATCCGTTTTTACAAGCATTAATGTGATTAAATACAAAACGAGTCGGCGAAACACAATTTACTCAACTGTAATAAAAAAGTAAAAGCGAAGAATACTTTATAATTTTCAGTTCAAGAAATTGTAGGTTGAAACCTGTAAAAAAACGATAACTATAAAAATGTTCATTTTTAAACATTATCTGAAATATAATTCGTGTATTCATCGTAAAAGAATACAAATCCAATACAAAGGAGGTGAAAAATGTGGGAAGTGAAGGCACTACTGTAGCCATATTTACCGGAGCGAATCGGACGGGGCTGGCAATTCAAGGGATACTAGCAATCATTTTTGGTCTTCTTATAGCACTATATCCAAACGTGACGTTTGCACTTCTTCGTTTAATAATCGGAGTATTCGTGCTTATTTGGGGAGTCCTCGCAGTTGCTAGAACATTCACCCAGAAACCAGCGAATCGGTGGGCTATCTTCATAGGCGGCCTTATAGCCATTATACTAGCACTTATCATCTTGTTTGCACCAGGGATCACCGAAACATTAACTGCGTGGTTGATCGCAGCTTGGGCCATTATATGGGGTATCGTACAAATAGTTCATTCGTTCGACGCGCGTAAAGTAGTAGGAGCATGGTTGGTTGGAGCGATAATCGGAATTGTTTCAGTGATTTTCGGTATTGTCCTCGTGGTTTGGCCAGGATTATCCTTAATGGCGATTATAAGTTTGATCGGAATATACTTAGTCTTCTTTGGATTATTAGAAATTATTTGGGCTTTAGTATCGACCGAAGCAACATGAGCCGCATGAGGATTACGTTGTGTCCCAGTCTTAAGTTACAACGCTCACAAAAGGAGGTAAAGACGAAGAGTTTAGAATAGGATGTGCGCATTGACGTAGTTGTAGACTATTTGACGAACGTCAGCAAATCTAGCTATTGACAAGACGTGTTATTCTCAGCACTAGCAGTGATACGAATTCTGTGCCTAGTACAGTGTCTCTACAACTACTCACTCACATAACGGATTAACCTTTTTCTTTCAATATTTTGACTATTTTAATGAATTGAGGACGCACGATTCAATTATACTTTGTTCGCTTTTACGAATGTAAATATCGGTTATTTGACTCAAATTTTTCTTTTCTCTTATACAGATCTCAAGGTTCTGTGTTGGTTTTATTATGAGGCTGTTATACGTACCACTAGAACGATAAGTCATTAAAATGGTTTAGAAAAGACTTGCATGAACATTACAACATGAGTCGTGATCTAAGACTAAAAAACAAAAAATAAAAAAAAAGTCGGTTAACAACTGCGCACTACGATAATTATGACTAGCGTTGCCATCTATCTTCTTTCTATAAATATTAAGAAACCTCCAACAACAAAGAGAATAAATGACAAAATACCGAGTATTCCCACTGAAAATAATACCCCCAGGGCACCTATTATCATTAATGCCCCACCAAGGATTCTGTTTTTCTCGAGAATGCCGCCGACGATACCCACTATAGAAAACACAATAGCACCTGCTGCACTAGCATAAAGTGCAGAAACATTTGGCACAACAACGATAGTATGGAATCCAGAAGAGCCAGTGGAATTGTAGGCCTCACTAACACGCACTATAACAGTGTGTAATGCGCCTGAAAAATCTCCAAGTACTCCCGCTATTAATGCAACCCCTATGCCGGCGAGAATCCCAAATATTCCTCCAATTATCCCCAACCAAAAGGACCTACCCATGTTAATCACCTCTAGGAACGTTTTGATTTGGTGGAACGCGTTCCACAAAAGCAAAATTTGTCTCGTTATATTTACGCAGTTGCCTCAGTATATAAAAATGTTGCGAAATAGAGTGAAAGATGACTAGTGATGTCTTTTTTAAAAAGAGTCCAGCCCTTCGAGCTTTAAAAAACAATCTGGATAAAAACCATATGTAACGCGTAGCTATTTTTTACACACTGCTAAAATTCCCCTTCCAGCGAGAACTCCCGTGGAAGCTGCATTAATTATGTCTCTCGAAAGTCCTGTACCATCCCCTGCAGCATATAGGCCTTTCGCGCTTGTCGCCATTTCTGGAGTGACATGAAGCTCCATCGCGTAAAATTTCACCTCCGGAGCATACAGAAGC
The DNA here is from genome assembly GCA_964557335.1 of uncultured Methanomicrobia archaeon. Lineage (GTDB taxonomy): Archaea > Halobacteriota > Bog-38 > Methanoflorentales > Methanoflorentaceae > DASPRZ01. Next base: position 4,483 of record CAZKZX010000031.1, read on the forward strand.
GTCGAGTCCGATGCAACTCCAGGAATAACCTCATTAAGCTTTTCCAACCCTTCAATTATATCCATCACAATTCTGTGAGGCATAGCCATGGAAATATCGCCTGGAGTGACGTCCTCAAGTGTGTTTCTTACCGGATTTCTGCGTATCCGGCTCCAGTTAGATCTCTGACCTCTTCTTAAATCCCCCATTCTCTGCAGAATTGGTTTTCCACCGCCGATCGTCGTCGCAAGCTTTGAAACTGATCTGCCATACCTAGTCGTGTCTTCTAAGGGCTCTGTGAGCTCTGTACGGACTAAAAATGCAAAATTAGTGTTGTCAGATTGTCGGTTCTTCATTGAATGGCCGTTTGTGCCTATGAATCCCTCATAGCGTTCCTTTACGACAAATCCGTGTTCGTTCGTGCAAAACGTCCGCACAAAATCATCATAGCGCTTAGTGCGGATGTGGAACTTCGGATCGTGGTTAATTTTGGTGATATGGTCCATTATTATAGAGGGAACTTCAACTCGTACTCCAATGTCAATTGCTCCATATTTTGCTGCAATTTTATGACGCTTTACGACCGTGTTTACCCATTCTCCTCCAATTCTCCCAGGAGCTAGAAGTAAGAACTCAGAAAACAGCTGCTTTGTATTCTTTAACAATACACCTTTACATTCGTTATTTTTGATAATGAGGTCATCCACTTCTGTATTAAGGAGAAAGGTAATTCCTTTTGATTTCAAATCATTCTCAAAATTCTCAATAATATGCGGCGCATTGTCTGAACCCATATGACGCTGTAGAATCTCAATGAAGTGAACACCAACGGAAGCTGCCCGCCTTTTTAATGCTTCAACCTGATCACCAGTAGGATTATAAAGTTGCTCGGGTGCTCCATATTTAAGAAAGATTGAATCGACGTATTCCACCAGGTCCCACGCTTTTTTATTGTCGCCTGTTATCGCAGCTAAGTCCCCTCCTATGTCAGGTCGTAGGTTAAGGGTGCCATCGGAAAACGTCCCAGACCCGCCTACCCCGCACATAATGTCACAGCTGGGACATTGGGCGCAGTAGCCGAGTTCTTCCATCGGGCATTTGCGATCTTTTATATCGTGTCCCCTGTCAATGACCAATACCTTCAAGTCGTGATCGGCAAGCTCATTCGCTGCAAACATCCCCGCAGGCCCGGCGCCCACTATTATTATATCCCAGTTCAAATCATTTTCTAGCACAGCTTCGTTCATGTTATGTCACGATCTTCTCTAATTGATCGAGCTCAAGTGCCCGTTTAATCTCGAGCGCGAGCCTCCTTCCAGAGCTCATTCTCGTTCTAAAAAGTGAGTTTCCGTAGGGTGCTCCGAGGTATGTATGTACGTTAGTCCCACCGCCGATGCGGGTTGCGATGTCGTAGACGTAAAAGTCCATATTTTGATCAACAATTGTTTGTAGACAAAAAGGCCCGATGATTGGAGCGCTGTAATGCTGCTTTGAAAATGTTACGAATTTTTCCGCCATGATATACACTTTCTCTAGGAGCGATTCTCTTAGTGATGCATTAGCGTGGCCGACTATGACCATCAGCGGGTCACGATACTGCGCGGCAATCTCTAACTGTTGCGCGGCGGGAATTCGCACTAAGCCATCTAAATTGCTTTCGAATCTGAAGTCAATGCCAAGCAGCTCGACCTCGTCGTCTATCGGCGAGTAGAAGAAGTTGAAGTTAAAAACGGGGCCGATGATGTATTGCTCAATCCGCGCGTGACGTAATGCCCCCTGAGTGATGATGTCACGATCTAGGAGGCGCTGCGCTTTTTCGTCAAATTCTTCTGGAGATGCGGCAGTAAAAAACCCGCGCTCGAGGGTCATATGTTTGTGATGGAGTTTCACCATAACGAGTGTGTCAATGTCCTCTTTGTTCTCATACTGCTTCGGAATCGATATGCCCGCTTGCTCACTTACCCAGTAGTAATTCTCTTTTTCAGTCTCCCTGTTTTCAATTTTAAGCATGTCTCTCGTGCCCACGAGTGGCACTCTAAAATCATTTTCCACCTGTCGAATACCATTATACACAACAAAAGATCTATTGGGGATAAACAACGTGTTTCTCTCAATAAGCGTGTTTTGAAGATCACTGTGTAGCATCAAGTTAAATTCATCCAAAACGATTGTTTCATCGACTATGCCCTTCGTGAATCGATTTTCCTCTCTTCTCTTAAAGTATTTCGTATACAGTGCGTCTCGTCCCTTTTGGCAGATCACTAAATTTTGAATTCCCTCATCCCGCGCCCCGTCACAAACATCTAACGCTGAGTGCGAACCGAGGACGCCAATTGTGATATTTTGCGTATCGTACGCACTGATAGTGTCTAAGATTTGCTGCCTTTCAATCATTTGTACCCCCCCACATATTACTTGTATAAGTATAAATCTTTTCAGCCGTTGAAATCAAGTGGCTCATCAGGTAAAGTTTCAGACAACTTTGCAATCAAGAGAATTTCATGAAAGAGTAACGATGTTGTACGCGTTCCTTACGTATGATATTCAGGCGAGAAGAGATGATAACGTAGTTAAAAGGATATTGATAAGAAAGAGCTTAAAATTTCATTTAACTTATGTACGTCGGATTACCGTACTGTTTATACGATATCGTACTTCAGATCATTTCAGAGGTAAAAATTATTCGTTAGCAAAAAAGTTCTTATTAGAATGGAAAAGGATTAGTTTTTGCCTGGCCGTGGAAGTTGATCTTTGGCTTCAGTTATTTGCTCACATTTGTTTTTCAATGCGCTGAGTCGGTCACCAATGTGCCAAATATAATCAAAAACATCTTTAAGTAATTCGTCCACACCATTTACTTCTTTATCACTTCGTTTTAGCAGCCTTATCATGTAATCAAGGTCACTTAGTACGCCAGAGGCATCCCCCAGTCTTTCCAATATGTCATCGTATGTAATTGCAACTTCGAATCTTATTCTTCCGTCTTCCTTTATTTTGGGGGTTATAGCACGTCGGATCATTTTCCATATTCCTTACTCGCGTATAAAATAAAGTCAACAAGTAGTAGCATTGCGAGTATTTCTTGCCACTACCTGCTTGAAGGAGGCGGTATTCAAACTTTCACGTAGAGCTTGCCTTTGCCTAGCTCCGCGTGATCGCCGGTAAAAACTTTGAAGGTGACTGGTCTGCCCTCACACTCTATTTCTTCCTCCCCATTTGGCGAAAAACCTGGCATCATGGCTTCAATTGTGCCGAGCACGTAGATAGAACCTCTATTCATCTGCCCGCCAACTCGTCCCGGCGAGTTCCCATAAATGATGATTTTTCCTCCCGGATCTTTAGAGGTGTTTCCTTTCCCAGCATGAATTCCGGCATTAATGTTAACGTTGCCTTCGACAATGATAGTACCACCCATTATGTAATCACCAATGGTGTACCCAGCATTGCCTTTGACCCTAATCGTGCCACCCTTCATCCATCTCCAATCGCCGCGATACGATCCGCCTAGGTAATCTCCTGCGTTGCCTTCGACGATGAGCTCACCGCCTTCCATTTGAATGCCCGCAAACGCGTCAACATTACCTGTAACTCTGATTCTTCCGCCCTTCATCCACGCACCACAGTACATATCAACGTCGCCTTTACAGAGAACGGCACCTGCGGTCATCTTTGCACCGATGTACTTAACTCGCGGAACGCTTCCGTTGACCACAATGCCCTGATCCTCAGCTGTCTGAGCTACCGTACCGGTTATATGGAAGAACTTGCCAAGTGGCCACGTAGTATTGCCTTCCCACACTTTTAACTCTGAAATTTCTTTAAGAGATTTTCCCGCAAAAACGTCTGGACAGATCACATCAGCTTCGAGCACCAGGTAAGTCTCCTCATTTGGTGTGAGCGTTATTTTCTCCACTCAATTTTCCCCCTGCCAATTTTTCTCACTTTTCCCCTTACAATATGTGTCTCTCATTAACGCAACCGGATCGAGGACCGGGCCCGTAGTCTTTTCTACTTTGACCCGCAAGTTCTTATACTTTGGACTTCCCGTCGATTCGGTTAAAGGCGTTACGACGACATTCGCCCAGAGTCCACGCGGAATAAAAATTTCTCCCTTCTGCTGGCGATCGTCTTTCTTAGCCTTACAAACGACACTGTCACCGTACTCGTTGGTTACTTTGACGAACCACGGCTTTCCAAGCGTCTCGAAGTCTTCAGGGTTAATATTACAGTACGCCGCTTCGCGAGTGTAGTCGTCGGTAAACTTCCTCCCGCCCTTAATAACCGCACCTTGGAAGGCCGTTGAACCCGAATTAAGAATAATTTCCACTTTTTTCACCTCATATCGCTGATTCCTACTCAGCGCGCATCACGAGCTTATCCAGCCCGCGCGCAAACTCCTCTTTAGCGATCGCGTCGCTGCCCTTGACGCCAACGCTTGTCAATCCTGACGCCTCTTTTTTCTTTATGACCTCAAACAACTGCTTCAGCGTGTCCTCATTTGACTCAGTGAAATCAAACGGAGGTTTACAGAAGCTTCTCGCGTGAATAGGAACGAGGTCCATCCGATAGAAGCAGCCTTCATTTTCCATCCCATCCAGAACTCCGGGCAGTACCACGTCACTTATAAATGCTTGGGGCCCTTCAGCTGTTTCAATTGACACAACAGGAATCTCGAACAGTCGTTCGACAGTTTTCTTCGGCAAGTGCGCCCCTAGGTCTGCGCACATTACAAAACACGCGTCCACTTCCCCTCTGGTGATCGCATCAACACACGAGTACTCACCGGGCTGGTATCTCGGTTCACCTCTCGAGAAGTCGACCGCAAACGGAAAACCGCACTGCCACGAGAGCACTTCGTTGAAGCCGGCAACGTTGCAGTGACCTCTGTTAGCAAGTATGACAAATTTCGTGAATTTGTTGGCTATCTGCGTCAATCTCATTGCCATTGAAGCGTTGTAGTGCTTGCCGATCGTGCTCGCAATGCCTAAGCCGACCCAAATCACACCGAAATTAGCTTCTTTAATCATGTCTGCCATTTTGTAGAGAGTTTCTCTGGATATTCCAGTCACTTCCTCGACTGATTCATGTGGTTCAAATCCTTGCAAAATCGTAGCTACAGCATTGAGAACCTCATAATCAGTCCCAGGTTTTAATTGGACGTGCAAGTAGGCGTGGTCTGCCGTTGTAGAACGTCTAGGGTCTACCACAACTACTTTTCTGCCCTTGTAACCTTGTTGAGCAAAAAACCCTCGAACGAATTCTGAGTGACGACTCAAATGGCGCGGATGGGAATCCTCGGGATTACATCCCCAGTAAATATTCAAGTCAGCGCGATTTCGGCACTCTCCAAGAGTACATTGCACTTGTCCAACATCTTGTACGGCCATAACCGTAGGCCCGTGACAAATCGTTGCATTGCCATCAACAAGGCCGCCAAGATGTTCAGCAATTTCAATACCAACTCCCATTGCTTGGGTTGACGTTTCTGAGCCTATGAAAAAAAACGGCCTTTTTGCTGTAGTCAGTATGTCTGCAGCTCTATCGAGCGCTTCTTCCCAGCTCGCGTCTTTTCCGTTGACCTTCGGTTTCTTTATCCTATGCGAACTTCGCAATTCTCTGAATTTTGCATCACCCATGACGCACGCGTTCCGTGTGAGTACCTCATCTTCGGTGAGTTCGACATAAATATCATCACACGATATTCCGCATACAGGACACGTGACATCGTCACATACGATTTTTTCGTTTGTAGTTAAGATCGGTTCAGAAGTCAAGATCGCACCTCGTTTATTAAATACGTTCACTATTTCTCAAATGTTCGTCTTAAAGGATCGAAAAGCAGTGATGACTGGTATTCAAAGTATTTCCTTGAGGATCCGCTTCATTAGTTCGCATCTAATGCTTTTTTCACCTTTTCAAATCAATTTCTTTAATTTACGTCTAGAGTATCGACTAACATAACCGATATGATTCTAGAATAATATTGATATATATTTTAGTTGATATATATTTACCGATCATACGGAACAGTCATATCGAATGGACTGATAAACTACAGACTGATAAACGACAAACTGAGATTTTCATGAACGCTCAAAGTTGGAATAAATTAAATTATCTGCTAAATAAGTGCAACGTAACGCAAGAAATAAAATCGTACATTAGAGAGTGTGTAAAATTTCACGGTTTTCCCGCTGCAGGTCTATTAATCAGCATTTTTATGGTTGACTTAGCCCTTGAAAAACTCCAGATAAGCAGAGATGAGAAAATGTACGCTGTTTCTGAAACCCCCAAGTGTGCTCCAGACGCGCTCCAAGTTATAACGCATTGCACAGTTGGAAATCACGGACTCAGGATAATAAATACAGGAAGGTTCGCACTTACCATAAACAAGCAAACACACGATGCAAACGCTGAGGGGGTCAGAGTCTACATCGATGCAAAAAAAGCACGTAACTATCCTATTCTATTTGCTTGGTATACTAATGACCCCCAGTATAAAGACAGCGTAGATGCGCCGATGTTATTGACCGAGATACTCACTGCTGGCAGGAATATTTTATCTTGGGAGTATGTTGAAGTTCACGTTCCAATAAAGGAGAAGTGGAGCTCTGTGATGTGCTCACGCTGTAACGAATTAGTGCCTGAACATACTATTCAGAATGGGTTATGCCAAGCTTGCAATAAAGGCTCCTACTATGATAAAATGTCCAAATTTGATGAGTGAAGAATATTGGTCCTCGTCTAAATATAATCTACTGCTTCATCATACTTTGATGAGCGTGAATAGATAGGTGTTAAAACGTAGTTTTATGTCACTGCGTTATTATTCTTATCAATCTGTGCGCCCTATGATCAAGGCCGCTTTAACGTCGCTACGTCTTGTAATATAATATAATACATTATAATATAATATAATTGATGTAATTGTTCATATCGGCTATCAATCGCTCGTCTTGTGCCAAATCTCTTGCTCGTAGCTCTTTTTAATAGACAGCTTCTTCCCTTGATAAAGATAAATTTCACCACTTTTGCCCGAAAAGTTCTATCACGCGACAAGCCGCTTAAATTATGAGATTAACGATAAAAACTCTATTTTAGGATTCAAATATTTATAAAAATCAATAACTTAAGTTATGCGCGATGTGACGCCGGTGCAAGAAAAGTGACCCCTGTGAGCGATTTAATTAAAGCAATGATTACAAATGAGAGTATCACCAAAATTATAGCTAAAGAGATTGAAGCATCAATGTCACCTTGCAGCGCCGAATAGATGGCAAGAGGCATAGTCTGTGTTCTTCCCTGGAAATTACCTGCGAAGATTACCGTAGCGCCAAATTCGCCCAGAGCACGCGCCCAAGTCATAATAGCCCCAGAAATGAGGCCATTTAGTGCTATTGGCACAGTTACTCTGAAAAAAGTGTTTATTGACGTAGCACCAAGTGTCCTCGCTGCAGCCTCATATTCATGACTTACATCCTCGAAGCTTGTTTTAGCCTGACGTATGTAGAATGGAGAAGAGACAAAAACCTGCGCCATAATTACAGCAAGCGTAGTAAATGC
>CAZKZX010000032.1:0-4522 GCA_964557335.1 uncultured Methanomicrobia archaeon
GGTCAGGAGACCATTCAATTAAATCTGTTAAATGCTGTTACTATCTTTTCCGATCCTAAGGCGGCTCGCTCGGTGAAAAATAAAAATACTCATATATATACCCGAAATACACCATTATATAACTAGAGAGCCGTCCATAATTTAGTGCATTAAGTGCAGTAAGCGCTGCAGTTTCATCATGAAGGTGCATTTGAATGGAGAATAATGCCGCATTTGTAAAGCTTGACGAACATACAAAGTCGGCGATGAAAATCATAGCTTCAAATGTGAAAACTGTGGCTGATGAGCTTGACTATTCTGAGGTAGAAGCATTCATCACCGAAATTCTAACCGCACAGAAGAGCGACAAGCGTGTATTCATATTAGGTGCGGGGAGATCGGGACTCGTTGCTAAAGGGTTTGCTATGCGATTGATGCACTTGGGATTCAACGTTTACGTCGTTGGAGAGACCGTAACTCCCGCTGTCGAATCGGGAGACCTCGTTATCGCTATTTCTGGTTCCGGTGAGACCAGGTCAATTAACGAGATGTGCGCGCTGGCAAAGGCAAAAGGGACAAGACTCGCGATTGTCACTTCAAATAAGGAGTCCACTCTCGGGCAGTTTTCAGACACCATTGTGGTAATTAAAGGTAGGACCAAGACAAGCGGTATGGACTTTATGGAAAGACAGGTAGTTGGCTCACACATTTCATTCACTCCTCTTGGTACAATGTTCGAAATAGCCACCATGGTCTTCCTTGACGGGGTTATAGCAGAAATCATGGCAATTACGGAGAAAAGCGAGGAGGAAATGAGGGGGCGGCATGCAACCCTCGAGTGAGTTGCATAAAAAATTTACGGAATATGTAGCCTGTCCTTCGACGACGATACACGCTAAAAGGTGCTAACCACCATGCACTGTCACAGCTCGTTTTTCTCTACGACGTGTTTTAGGATGTGACGAAGTTCAGGTAGTATAAACTTTTCCATCGCAAGTTTAACCGCCTTGGGAGAGCCTGGAAGACAAAACACAACGGTCCTTTCTATGATGCCTCCTATTGCCCTTGTAAGTATGGCCGCAGATCCCACCTGTTCATAGCTCATGACCCTAAATAGTTCCCCAAAACCCGGCATCTCCTTCTGAATTAAACTTTGAACTGCTTCAATAGTCACATCCCTTGGCGCAAGTCCTGTACCCCCCGTCGCAATAATGACGTCGACCCGATTTGTAAGGCGATGCATATAGCGCCTAATTTCAGGTATCTCATCGGAAAGCAAATAGTAAAACCTCAGTGTATGACCAGCATCCTGGAGCAGATCGATGATCATTCGCCCGGAATCATCCTGTGCTTCCTCGGGCGTTTTGACACGACCAAATTTTTCAAATCTCGATGTACTAATCGAGATCACAGCACAATCATAACTTGTTGTTTCATCTGCCCTGTGAGAGTGCTTTAGCTCTCCTGATTCCATGACAGTTGATTGCATTTTCGTTTATATAGCGTTTTTCAACACTATACGGACCATAAGTTGGACGATAATTAAAGCAATTGCTGTAAATTTAATAATTATGACGAATAATCTTTCTATTATGCGGGTAATGGCGATTGACGTAGGAACAGGAACTCAAGACGTGCTTCTATATGATTCGGATATTAACGTGGAAAATAACGTAAAGCTGGTACTCCCATCGCAGACAGTAACAGTGGCAGAGAGAATTAGACGTTCGACCCGCCAAGGTCGAAGCATTTTCTTGACCGGTGAAATTATGGGAGGAGGCCCGAGCAGTTCGGCCATAAGAGAACATTTAATGGCAAAACTTCCAGTTTACGCGACCCCACTTGCTGCAAAAACCCTCAACGACAATCTCGATAAGGTAGCATCGTGGGGAGTACAAATAGTATCAGAGGGGACGACCGTAGAGAACTCAATTACAGTTGAGACGAAAGATGTCGATGTCCGAGCACTCAGATCATCACTTAAGCAGTTTGATGTTGAGGTTCCTGATACATTTGCCGTAGCGTGTCAAGATCACGGTGAGAGTTATGAGAGCAACAGGAGGTTCCGTTTCCAGCATTTTAAAGAAATGATTGAACGCGGTGGTGACTTAGAGCTGTTTAGCTATTTAAATGGTAATATCCCTAGCTATTTAACAAGGATGAACGCGGTATATAGAACTTTGAAATGCGAGGGTGTAAATGATGTCCTTTTAATGGATACCGGACCTGCTGCCATTTTTGGCGCCTTGTGTGATGAGGTAATTAAAAAAAGATTGCATATGCCTATTATTTTGGTGAACATAGGAAATGGGCATATTTTGTCAGCTATGCTTCATCAAGAGCAAATAGTTGGCATGTTCGAGCACCACACATCGGCAATGCACCCTGACAAGCTCGATTATTATATCTCCTTATTTGAATCTGGCGAGCTAACAAACGAACATGTCTTCAATGATGGAGGACACGGGTGTCATATAAATAAACGTGGATTTGAAGATTTATGTCGTGCCTATAAAGAGAAAGGATTTTTTGTATCAGTCACAGGACCAAAAAGGAACATGATGAGAAAATCAATTCATAATCCATATTTTACCGTTCCGTTCGGGGATATGATGTTAACGGGGTGCTTTGGACTCATTAAAGCATTTTATAGATTGATATAATGATGGTATAACGCTTGTCTACTCCCACCCAGCGATTTCGAGTGAATTAGTCTAAAAATAAAATTATTGCGTTATATACATAAAAAGTTTTATATAATATCAGTTTTATAAAACAACAACACTCTATTTTTCAACGATATTATAGAATGATCATTATCAATTTTTTAACTTTGCAGTGGAAGTAATGGGGTCCGCGCAAAATAGGTTCCAGTTGAAATTATGGTATAGTTATTTCTAAGAAATTGAAATTTTTTCCAAGAGCTCATGATTTAGGTCTCGCATAATAATACGATTTTTTTGCACTTAAATCTTTTAAAAAATTGAAATTTCAACTTTTTTGTTTTTTGATACGATTGAGATTAGAGTTTGTATAAGTCCACGTTTTAATCTCCGTCTATTGTCCACTGGAAATTATAGTAAATTCCACCGGCAATTGTGGTAAAATTCCAGTAGAAATGCATCCCTTGAAACCATAAGGTTTATTTACTTATATTTCCACTATACAGTTAGTCATTTTAAAGATACACTCAGTAACATATTTTTCATTGAAACTCAGCGGTTCTAAGCCTAGAATTTATGACTAATGAAGGGATTGTTGGGGGTCAAAAGTTGAAAGGGCTTTTTGACAATTTATTAGAGAGTAAGCCTATTTTTAAGGACAAGGAGGTGTTAAGGCCATCGTACACGCCAGACTACCTACCACACAGGCGCGATCAGCTTAATGCTATCGCTGTTATTTTGGTTACAGCTCTTAGAGGGGAAACGCCCTCTAATATTTTCATCTATGGAAAGACAGGCACGGGTAAAACTGCTTGTACTAATTATGTCGGAAGGGAGTTGGAAGGTGCGGGCGTTGCGAGAGGGGTTCCATGTAGGATAACATACATAAATTGTGAGGTTGTTGACACCCAATATAGGGTTCTCGCGTATCTAGCGCGCCAGTTTAGTAAAGACGTGCCTATGACTGGATGGCCTACCGATCAGGTATATGCTGAGTTTATCGAAGCCTTGGATTTACAAGGCGGTTGCGTGATTATCATACTTGATGAAGTTGATAGACTTGTTCGGAAAAGTGGGGACGACGCGCTTTACAATCTATCGAGGATAAATCTCGAGCTCAAAAATACTCGAGTGAGTATAATAGGAATCTCTAACGATTTGAAGTTTACAGAATACCTCGACCCGCGTGTACGAAGTTCACTTGCGGAAGAGGAGATTATATTTCCTCCATATGACGCTAATCAGCTGCGTGACATCCTAGAGGAGCGTGCACGTCTAGCATTTAAGGAAAAATCATTAGGCGATGAGGTCATCCCACTCTGTGCTGCCTTGGCCGCTCAGGAGCACGGGGATGCTAGACGTGCACTCGATTTGTTGAGGGTTTCAGGAGAGATCGCAGAGAGGCTAAATGCAGAGAGGGTTAGGGAAGAGCATGTAAGAACAGCTCAGATGAAAATAGAGCTCAATCGCGTCGTCGAGGTCGTAAGAACGCTTCCCACCCAGTCGAAGCTTGTGCTTTACAGCATAATACAACTCCACCAAAATGGACAGAAGAGTGCGACGACGGGAGAAGTAAACAGGGTTTATGAGGAGCTTTGTAAGGAGATAGACATAGATATCCTCACAAAAAGGCGGATAACGGATCTCATAATGGAGCTCGACTTGCTTGGGATAATCAATACACAAGTCGTTAGCAAAGGTAGGTACGGCAGAACAAAGGAGATATATCTATCTGTACCCATTAATGAAACTTTCAAGGTTTTGATAGAGGACTACAGGTTTGAGCCTTTAAGTGAGATCAAAATTTCACGAAGGCATTCAAGAGAAAGTCTATTCTAATCTCAAAATTTTAATGCCCTGCTCTCCACAAGCGGAGTACG
>CAZKZX010000032.1:4622-11978 GCA_964557335.1 uncultured Methanomicrobia archaeon
CACTTGAATTTACAATGCATAAGTAAATGGATATTACCATAACTTTTTTAAGTTTTGAACGGTTTATGTGACTAGTAGCGCGGTTGCAGGTTACCCACGGCTGAAGCTAGTGCATCGGTTGCTCCTCTCACATTGTTAATCAAAGAAGTGGTTTAAGGTGGATTTAAACAAGGAGAATAAATTTTTTCAAGAGATATACGATGATGATAAGTTGGTGTGGTTAGGTCAGAACACCAATCATTTCCCCACTTATGAGGCGATTAAGAGTGCCATGATCCAGTCAATAATGGATGAGGACTATCATAAGTACCCCCCTCCTTACGGCCTGGAAGAACTAAGAGCTCGCATACTTCAGGATTTGAATTTAAACTCAAACGTAATGGCTCACATAACGGAGGGAGGCACGGAGTCACTCTATCAGGTCACACGTGCGCTCCTAAAACCCGGCGATGTTATGATATCGAGTGATCCGGGGTATTATGTTATCCACAGATTCGCCGAGCTAAGTGGAGCTAAAGTTCTCGATCTACCCATTTACTCTGAGGATAATGATTACAAATTGACGCCCGAAATGGTGAATGAGGCTATAGATAAACGAGCAAAAATGTTGACGCTCGTAGATCCTTTAAACCCTCTTGGCATTACGTATACCCCAAAAGAAGTAAAAGCCTTTTGCGAGATAGCTCGAGATGCAGGGATGTACGTGCTAAGTGATGTGACGTATAGAGATTTGGCCAAGTCGCACACGCTTCCGGCTGATTTTTATCCTGAAGGCACGATCACGATTTACAGTTTCTCTAAGAATTGTGGGCTTGCCGGTCTAAGACTCGGTGCCCATATTGCGACCGATGCCCTCTTAACTCGCATATCTGATTACAAGATCAATGACCTCGGCACCTCAATCATAGCACAGGTTGCTGGTATCGCGGCATTAAAAACCAAAACAGATTGGCTCCCGGACGTTGTAACAGTCACAACGCAGAACCAGCTGCTGATAAAAAACATGGTAGATGAAATAGAAGGAGCTTTTCTTCCGGTTTACCCGTCGCATGGAAGCATGATGGTTATCGACATCTCAGGAACAGGAAAGACCCCCGAAGATATCGTCGATGAAATGCTGAGGCGTGGTTTCTTTATAAGGGCTGCGAGTTACACCACTCGCAGATATACTAACAGGTACGTTCGTGTAAGTTTCTCAGTGCCTGCGGTACAGGTGGAGAGCTTTGCAGCGGAGTTTTTGAAACTCTTTTAAAGTAAAAATGAAGCGCCGCTTACGTCGTGGGGTTCTTGTAGCAATTGAAGGAATTGACGGTGCCGGAAAGACCACGCAATCGATAAGGTTAGTCGAAAGGCTAAATGCCCTCGGATTTGAGGCGGTGCGGTTTTTTGAGCCGACTGATGAGACTCACGAGGGACTCATCATACGCGAGAGCTTTTTGCAAGGGGATGCCATTTCCAACCGTGAGTTAATAACTCTCTTCATTACCGACCGGCAGTATGATGTCGAAACTCACATAGCTCCAGCGTTGTCTGATAGGAAAATCGTCGTGATGGATAGGTACTTCCTATCAACTGCGGCCTATCAATCTGATGACATAGCGTGGCGAGAGATACTTGAAATGAACCGTGAGTTTGCCCCTGAACCAGACATAATTTTTGTACTAATTTGGCCTGTGGAGATAGCTATGAAGCTCCTTGCTGAAAGCGGGCGAGCTCTGACTAATGTCGAAAATGAGCCTCGTCTCCTTCCAGTAAGGGCACGTTACCTTGAGATGGCAAGGGTGGATTCAGGAAATTATATTGTGATAGATGAAATAGCCGATGTGGAGGATGTAGCAGACGAGATACTCGACACCCTGCTCTCCTACATCTATAGCCACGATCTAGTAGAATATTACGTTCAATAAGGCCCTTTACTGAGATTAGTGATCTGTAGCGCTTGCTTCCTTCGGAAGGCAGAATAAGCAATGGGAGTGACGTTTAGCCTATTATTGCAGTGAGGAAGTCCCACTCAGTTATTATGCCTATGAGTGACTCATCACTTATTACTGGCAGGACACCGATGTCGCGCGCGATCATCAGCTCTGCAGCTACACCAAGGTCAGTGTCGGGGTGAATGGTGACGGGGGGCACATCTATCAGCGCTTTGATCGGAACGCCAAGTGCCTCATGCATGTTGCCGGTCACAATCTTTTCGAAAGCCTCGCCGCTCCCGAGGTAATTAAGTATATCAGTTGCCGTTACTATCCCCAACATCACGCCTTCGTGGACTATTGGAAGCCTTCTGAAGCCATTTGCGATCATTATTTTAGCAGCGGCTTCTACCGTTGCGTCAGGACTGATGGTCACGACGTTCCGGTTCATATAGTCTGATACCTTTTTGCCCGTTATTACGTCAGCGATGAGACTAATGAAATCGCGTTCCGAAACTATTCCTACGACTTTATCATCTGCGTTTAGAATTGGAAATCCGCTTAGCCCCTCATCTATCATCTTTCTTAGCGCGCTTTCGATAGTATCGTAGTCTCTGAGGGTAACGAGCTCTTCTTCCATTATTGAGCTTATTTCCTCGTTTACGGCGGACAACAAGTTTCCCTTATGTTTGTTCTCTACTATTTGGGCCTTATCTCCTCCTCCGAGAAAGTTTAGCACATCCGTTATCGTAACTATCCCGACGAGTCTGTTGGTACCAGGATCGCTGACGGGCAGGCGTCTAAAGTTATAGTGCATCATCGTTTTGACGGCACCCATGATGGTCGTAGTAGGTGGGATCATTATCACATCTCTCTTCGCGACCATCATGATATCGCCTTCGTGTTCAGACAGTTTGCTCTTAAAGCCAAGGCTCCCGCGGTCGTGTTTACCGCTGAGCTCGCCATGTACCCTCTTTTGACGCTTATTCTCCCTTAACATCCTTTCACCATTTTGATTCTAGTAAAATTAGTTAAATGATCACCTTAACGAGGTCTTGCCTATCGACGATCCCGATAAGCTTACGGTCCTCGACTACTGGGAGCCTCCCTATTTCGTATTGTCTCATAAGGTTTGCAGCTTCCCAGATCGTGCTATCGGATACGACTGTCACGACTGGAGTCTTCATGACCTTTTCCACGTTTGGTGCATGTATACGCCCTCCTCCTCGCTCATCCTCGCGTTCGAGTCTTACATGTCCGGCACTTAAAAGGTCCTTAAGGGTGATTATGCCAATTAGGCGTTTCCTCTTCATGATCGGATAACCAGAGAGCCCGTACTGCGCCATGTTGAGCCATACTTTTGAAACGGGATCGTCGGCGTTGCAGGTGTGGACCGCCCTCGTCATGATATCACCTACAATGGTCTTCTCCATTTTAAAGTTCAAGTTACTGAACAATTTTTCAGAGTCAATTACACCGATAATTGTGCCGTCTTCATGTGATCTAGCTACCGGAATGTCAAAGCCCGTGCTTGCGAATATTTTTGCGGCCCCCATTATGTCAGTGTCAGGCGAGGCAATCCCAGTCTGCTGAATAAACCCGCTGACTGTTACATCTGATTTTGTCGATGTGACTTTGAGAATACTTGTGAGAGTAACCATGCCTTTTATTCTATTCTGTGCATCAACAACGGGCAGGCTTCTATATCCCTCACGCATAACTTGACGCACGTGCGTAACGTAGGCATCTTCCTTTACGGTTACAGGTGTCGACATCAAATCAAGAATCATCTGCTATTCTCCTTGCAGGATTCGCACACCAAGCTCCCGTTCGTGTTCTCTAATATGTCAGAAAATTGCCCGCACATCTCGCAAACGCCTGACGATGCGTCGCTGCGGCATCTAGGGCATTTGAGGACATCGTCTTCCTGTTTAAGATCCTTTGAATACCCCCCGCATTCCTCGCACTCTCCTTCCGAGATAGCTACATCTCTGCGATCGAGCACGATATCTTTATTCATCTGTATTAGATTCTCGAGTATATGACCCATCTCAGAAGAGACGTGAATGACATCGGTATCCGTTATTATCCCGACGAGGGCATCTCCTTCGACTACGGGGAGTCTCCGTATTTTCCTCTGGGCCATTTTAAGCACTGCGTCGTTCACATCGTCACTGCTCTTTATTGTAAGAAGAGGCTTTGACATGAGCTGTTCGAGTTTTATCGAGCTCGGTTTTAAATTTTTAAAAATTACTTTTGCGACCATGTCGCTCTCTGTGACTATGCCCACAGGTTTACCGCCCTCTACAATTATGACGCTTCCTACTTTGTGTTCGACCATCTTCTTACCGGCTTGAGCAGCTGTCATTTTGGGACTCGCGGTCACAACATCTTGTGTCATAACATCCCTCACCGGTAATTTCGTTTCCATGCTACTCTCTCCTTCACTTGTTGTATCGGTATCTTATCGTATCATCTGTGCTTTAACATTTTCTTTATAACTATCGGTAAAACGCTTTGAGTATATGTAATTAAGGTTAGTTGAAACTAGCAGTACTTGCAACGAGTAACAGCGTGTTCCAGCAGTCAGGTATGTCGCTCGAATAAAATAATTTCTGGTAACAGCAGTGCGAATCATTTCACAGTTATGTCTCTATCAAGGGGAGCAGTCAGATCAAAATCCACACATTTAAAAAGGATAAGCGTCGCTCATGAATATGCTTGAGGTTTATGTAACTCAAGAAAAGCTGCGACTAGGAAAGTTAACACGATCGACAAGAGGCGTATTATGGGAGTATTTGACAGCATAAAGAGGAACTTCTCGGTATGGCTTCGTAAAGTCTTCAAGAAACGCATAGCGCGCATAGGGATCTACGGTCCACCCAACGCTGGAAAGACGACGCTTGCCAATAGGATTGTCCGAGATTGGTCAGGCGACGCCATGGGATCGACAAGCGAAATCCCCCATGAGACAAGGCGAGCTAAAAGGAGAGAAGGACTCACTATAAGCTCGAACGGAACCTCCGTGACCCTCGATATCGTTGATACACCTGGCCTTGCGACAAAGATTGACTTCCACGACTTTATGTCATTTGGTCTCGAAGAAGAAGAAGCTAAACGGCGGGCAAAAGAGGCAACGGAAGGAGTCATCGATGCTATAAAATGGCTTGAGGATCTCGACGGCATCCTCCTTGTTATGGACGCTACAGAAGATCCGTTCACTCAAGTAAACGTCACAGTGGTGGGCAACATGGAAGCAAGGAGATTGCCCCTTATGATAGTGGCGAACAAGATAGACCTCCCTGACTCGGCCCCTGCCAGAATCCACTCTGCGTTCCCGCAGCATCCGATGGTTTCGATATCTGCTCTTGAGGGCTTTAACATTGACAGACTTTACAACGCTATAGCTCAGAACTTCGGAGGTTAACTATGACAGAAGTTCAAATTGATCTTATATCTAGTGATAGACTTTCATCTATGACTCCCATGGAGAAAGTGAGACTTATACTCGATGAAGTAAAGCAGGGCAAGATCTTGGTGCTCGAATCCGGCCTTGAACCTACGGAGGAGACAAAACTTATAGAAATCACGATGCTGGAAGTCACCCCGGAGGGATTTATAGGAATCGAGATGGAGAGTTACCCTCAAAAGCACCGGAAAAACATATTTGAAAAGATCTTTGGAAAAAATCCACGCACGCGTCTGACCGTTATAGGACCTGCAAACCAGCTAAAGACATTGCATAAAGATAAAGATCTGATTAGCGCGCTTGTATCAGCTCGTGAAGCGTGAATTGGAATTACGCACACTAGCGTGTTAGTATAAACGACAAACAATGGATATCTCAGTAATTGAGGACTGCTATGCCTCATAAGTGTACCAAGTGCGAGCATCTATTCGAAGATGGATCCCCTGTAATACTACACGGATGCCCGCACTGCGGAGGAAATAAGTTCTTCTATGTAAAGGAAGAGACAGCTGAGAATACCCACGTGTCAAAGCTGGATGAGCACATCGTATCACCACTATCGGATGAGCAGATACCGGTAAAGCCCCAGCGGGAACGGAAGGACGATCATACAAAGGTTGAGAGCATAAAGATAGTTGGTCCCGGCTCGTATGAGATCAACATACCAGCTCTCATCGAGAGAAAGGAAATAGTGATGGCGCTGAAGGAAGAGGGCAGGTACGTCATACATATGCCGTCTGCTTTTAATAAGAAGAATATCAAGTTTAAACCTGAACAAGAAGAAAAATAATTTATTGCCTATTTTTAGCACTTCTACACATTCTCTACGGCTTCATCAGCGTGCGCACACCTATGGGTTGCCGCTGGAAGCTAATTGCCTCAGGCTGAGAAAAATGCTACAAAAATGATTTCAACTGGCTCCCCTCTGCTTACAACATATATTTAATTTGATTATTCTTGTATTAACAAGACTGGTTTAGACTTAACTGGAATGAAGTTTGCCCCTTTGCCGAAGAAGCAAGCGAACATTCACATACAGAAGAGATATTTGAGCGGGAGGAAGATCCTCGAGGATGCCGGTGGGGTAGAGGCGTACGATCAGAATGCAAGGATAAAGTACTGACTCTCCACGTCAATAACAGGGCTCAAGGACGACGACGCACTAGTCTTTGAGGAGTGACAGTTTTTCATTTGCATTACAGGGTTGAGCACGATATGTCCGACGACTGTATCCTCATCGATTGCCACAAGCGATAGCAGACCATCACAGGTCTGGCGAAGTTTGTCGACGACATTCGCTTCTGCAGGCTGCCCGAATGCACGTTCGTTGACCGCCCGTACGGCAGGGAGGTCATCCGGCTCTTCTATCCGAATCGAAATCATAGCGACTTTTCCTCAATTACTAATGCAGATGAATAAAACGTTAGTATGAACGAACTGCTTGGAGATTAAGCATACCTATTAAAATATACTCATCACGTTCGAAGTTGGAACTCATTAATGAATCCAACGTTGTTCCATTATTAAGGAGCTTAAATAAATATAAATGATAAAAATTTCTTAACAGATAAGAACGGTAAATTTTTGGCTTGATATTTTCACTACCACGACGTGGAGAGAGTTTCGGGACGCTGGTGCAATCGTCAGTGGATTCCCTGAAAAACGCAAGTCCACACTCGAAAAGGTGAACCTTGGTGACATTCTCCTATGTTTTTTGTGTATACGATCGCTTTCAATACTATTCCACTCACTTACCCCAGGATTGATTAATTATGGTCTACAGTTATGACTACATTTCCCTTTTTGTGTCCTTTATCGACATACCTGTGAGCCTCGGGAATTTGTTCCAACGGATAGCGTCTATCTATGACTGGTTTTATCTTTCCAGCCTCAATAAGCTCTTTAAGGAAAATTAAATCTTCTGCTGTTTGGGTAGTGGTATACCTTTGCTTGCTATCCCACCTACTACTTTCT
>CAZKZX010000033.1:0-11863 GCA_964557335.1 uncultured Methanomicrobia archaeon
GCTTTAGCATATATTTAAAATGCCGAATATAATTTAAGTTTTAAAATGCTTGACAGTTTAGGTTTTTAAATAATCATCGGCGTAAATTTCTTTGTTGAGCAACACGTTACACGTTTTGATAGTGTCCATCAACTCGGTATCTTCAGTATTTATTATCGCCGAGGATAGACCCGCACCCATCAACATCGCTAAGAAGCTCCGTTCTATCAATCGGGGGTTCTTCGTATTGTGTGAGATGTTATTGAGCCCGATGGTAGTTTTTAAAACTGAAACTGGACTCGTAAGCAAGCCAATCCGCCGTACGGCTTCCACCACTATTGGCGCTTGATCTTGCGCCGAACTCACCGGCAGACACACCGGATCTACGTAGACCTTCTCAAGATCGATTCCGTACTCGCACGCACTCGCGACAAGTGTTGCGGCGCGCTCGCATCGGTTATCCACATCACCGAGGATGCCTTTCTCATCCATCGTCATGCAAATAATCTCAGAATCGTGCTGAGCAGCTAACGGAAAGAGGGCGGCCATCTTCTCTTGTTCGGCGGGAATAGAATTAACCATGGACTTACCCTTAACCCTTTCAATGCCCGCTTTCATTGCGTCTATCTTGTTCGTATCGATGGAAAGAGTCACATCGACAACGTCCTGCACGGCGGTCACCAGCCACTTCATAGCGTCAACTGCATCATCCCTCCCTGGTCCAACATTTAGATCGATTATGTGCGCCCCCGCGTCAATTTGCCTTTGCGCCATGGTTTGGATGGTTTTTGTATCCCGTATGTCGATAATAGCCCCCACAGATTTTGAATACCCATTAATATTGCCGCCTATAATTATCATGCAATTCTCCATCGCTCCGGTGCTTCAATAGGAGTGCCTCTTTACTTTAACGTCAGCACCTAACAGCTCATAACCCCACAGTACCTCGCAACCTATATATAAAAAAATATAGTATATAAAGTCACGTTACTTCTGTATACCGCGAGAGGATTTAGGCCATTTGACGAAAGAATTTAAAGTTGTTTTTAAGCCTGATAACAAGACTGTCAAAGTTGGACGAGGCACTACCGTACTTGATGCGGCCACGAGTTCTGATATCTACATTGATAGCATATGCGGCGGCAGAGGCAAGTGCGGTAAGTGTAAGGTCATAATCGATGGGAACGTCCACACTGAGACGACAGACCTGTTAAGCGCTGAGGAGATGGCGCGAGGCTACTATTTAGCGTGTTTGGCTCGAGTCGCGGGAAATTTAACAGTTACCATCCCAAAAGAGAGCAGAGTGGAATCGCACCAGATATTGATGAAAAGCGAGATAGTTCCGTTACCCGCCATAGAGCCGCCCTTGGCGAAAATTCTACTTTCACTCAGCCCTCCATCGTTAACTGATTACGTGAGCGATCTCGACAGGGTTACGAGAGCGTTGCGCAATCTCGGTATAGAAAACGTGACCATAGGACTGCCGACGCTTAAAAAACTTAGCAGAATTCTGAGGGAGAACGAATGGAACGTGATTGTGACACTCATGGACCTCTGGGATCGACAGGAGATAATAGACATTGGTCCCACTTCAGATGATGCTATAATTGGAGTGGCAATTGACATAGGCACCACGACGATCGTCGTAGAGTTAGTAGATTTAAAAAGCGGCAGCGTCATTGACTCACGATCCGATTATAATAAGCAAGTTGTTTACGGTGAGGACGTTCTTTCACGGATATTGTACACAGAGGAACATAAAGACGGCATTCACAAACTTACCACTACCGTCAGATATGCCATAAATGACTTGATACGAGAACTTGTCATAGACAACAAGATGCGATACGAAAAAATTTGCCGCGCGGTGATTTCAGGCAATACCGTCATGACGCACTTTTTTTATGGATTAGATCCGAAATATATACGCCACGAGCCGTACATACCGGTTATGTCGTTCGTCCCGCAGATGAAAGCGGTGAAGCTCGGACTCAGCGCGAATCCGAACGCCTACATTTATGCGCTTCCCTGTAGAAGTAGCTACGTGGGCGGGGATGTCACAGCTGACGTGATTGCTTCTGGAATGAGCGACAGAAAAGAGATTTCACTTTTAATCGATGTCGGTACGAACGGGGAACTAGTGCTCGGAAATGAGAGCTTCCTTGTATCGTGTTCATGTTCGGCAGGTCCGGCCTTTGAAGGAGGCGAGGTCGAGTTTGGCACGCGGGCGATGTACGGCGCCATAGAGCGGATTTGGATTGACGATAATAAAGTACACTACTCAACTATCGGAAACGTTAGGCCGAAAGGCATTTGCGGGTCGGGACTGATTGAATTAGTAGCTGAACTATTTAGCAATGGCGTAATCGATAGAGTGGGAAAAATACAACTGGATAAAAATAACATCAGAATTCAAACAGGCAGTAGCGGCAGCCAATTCGTTGTGGCATTTAAGGGCGAGACGGCCATTAACAAAGATATCGTGATAACCGACGTTGATATTCAAAATATACTAAGGACGAAGGCCGCCGTTTATGCGAGCTCTAACGTGTTGTTAAAGACGTTTGGATATAAATTTACCGACTTAACCGACGTATTTATTGCCGGCAGTTTTGGCAACTACCTCGATATAAAAAAAGCTATAACGATCGGGTTGCTGCCCGATCTTCCCCTTGACGTGTTCAAATTCATAGGCAATGGCGCTCTCGGAGGAGCGAGAATGGTATTACTGTCGAGGAGCATGCAAGATAAAGCGGAAAAAGTTGTCGCAAATATGACACACATTGAGTTGAGTGTCAATAGCATGTTCTTTAAAGAGTTTACCTCTGCACTCTTTATCCCTCACACCGAAATCGATCAGTTTCCCAGCATCGTAGGAAGAGTTTATACGTAGTTTTTAATTAACAAGCTTAAAGGTCTAACAACAACGTAGTAGTCCAACCAAAAAGGGGCGGAGATGCCCCTCTTATGTAGTCGTCAGATACTTGATATTACTCCATGTAAAAAAACGCCACGAAGACAAAAAGAAACAGGAGGGCCAAATGCCAACGATTGCAATAACAGGTAAGGGCGGGACAGGAAAAACGACATTTGCGGCACTTCTTATTAAATATTTGAGCACACGTAGCGGTAACATTTTAGCGGTGGATGCAGATCCTAATTCAAATTTGAACGAACGATTGGGACTTAGTGTTGAACAAACAATCGGACACTTGCGAGAAGATCTCCTCAAAGAGTCCCTTCCTGCCGGCGTGCCCAAGAATGAACTGATCGAGTATCAAATTCGCTTAGCTCTCATTGAAGGAGATTTGTTTGATCTCATTGTTATGGGACGACCTGAAGGGCCCGGATGTTACTGCTACATCAACAATGTATTAAGAGATGTCATCGACAGGCTCTCAAACAGCTATGACTATGTTGTCATCGATAATGAAGCGGGTATGGAGCACCTGTCGAGGCGAACAACAAGAGATGTCGACGCACTTTTCATTATGAGCGATGTGACAAAGCTCGGCATAATCACCGCGAGTCGAATTCAAAAACTGTCCGAGGACCTAAATATCACCATAGGGAAAACGTATCTTGTATTAAATGAACTGCGGGATGGCATACCTGATAGCATTAAAGATCAAATAGTGCAGGAGGGACTCAACCTTATCGGTGTCATTCCCGTAGACAATCTCATTGAAAATTATGCCATTCAGGGGAGGTCTTTGTTAGAGCTTCCCGGCGATTCGGCTGCATTTAAAGCCGTCATAGAAATAGCGAAGCAATCGATACTGTCGTGATCGCATTACCCCTTCGCCATCTCCCTCAGATACTTCGGCAACGCCGATGAGTCTTTAGTCCCCACTAAGACTTCCCATCCCGTAAGGTCCTCAAGTTTCATCTTCATCATCGCGATCATGCCCGGAATTATAAGCCTGTTGTGATTCACCTTCTCTGCAACCTTATAGTCATCTAGCGCTTGTGCTATCTTCTCTGGGGTGAACTTATCGGCTGCGAACGCTGTCATCACAGACAAACCCTCTGTGTCTATAACAAGTAGATACGATGGAACTTTGCTCGCTTCGACATCACTTGCTACAGTAAAATACGTGAGGGAGAAGTTTGACGTCACGATGATAGGTGAATTCCTATTTGGTTTCCCTATCTCGTACAGACCTGGATTGACCTGTATTAGTGCTTGCGGATCCGTATAGATGTTTGTTCTCAACGTGGTAAGCGGGTATAACCGCGCAGGATCTATGTCGCTAAAGATGATTAGAGATGCGTATTTCATCGTCCCTATCGACGCCTTTATGGCTTGGGTTTCGATATCTGTGCCGTTGTCTAAATTTAACATTACCGGATAGCCCAGTGGGCGGAATAATTTCTTAACGCTGAGCCGTCGCAATATGGTGAGCCATTCAAGAGCTTCACGTAATTTCTTGTTGCCGAGGTTCAAATCTAAAACGATGTCCTCTACGCCTTCGCTTTTTGCCATCTCCGACAATGATATGAGCTCATCGATATCGTCAGAACAAATCGCAAGCGGGCACGTGTACTGTCGCGAGAGCTTGGCCATAGCAGTACAGTTACTTATAGTGGCGGCGTAAATTAACGGTTTGGCTTTCGAAACGAGCTTTAAGCCCTCTTCGATGATCTGCGGGTCGTCACTGATCAACACCAACGGCAAACCGCTGCTATCATTCACGAGACTGACCGCTTCTGAAAATCGTTTTTCGTCACTTGTAGATTTGATCGCGATCAAATCAACTCCTGAAATGATGCCGATCCGCTCGAATTTCATCACATCGAGTTGTTTGGCCTTTTTAACGATTGCATCATTATCGAGGGCATCTTCGATTACCACAGCGTACGCCGGCTCATTAAAAAACTTCTTCTCGTGCCTGAAAAGCTCGGTTTCCCCCCCAATATCGAGGTCGCCTACCGTCACAGTGCGCATAGGTGGCAACGATGAGGTCTCCAGCTGTTGCAACACCTCCGGCGACACATACGGGCACTTCGTCAGTTCGGTCTGCTTGTTTGCGAGCAGCATGGCAAATGCTAAACATGTTGGAACGCCACATTCGCCGCAGTTCTTTTTAGCTAATAGCTTGAATATATCCAAGGCTGTCATCGGCATTGACCATCACCCTATCAATTCATCCACGGCTTTCCTCGTCCTCGCCACAGACTGAGGATGTCTCAGTATTAAAGCGTTCGCGCCGGCCATTAGAGCCGCAAGCGCAGAAGCTACTTCCCAAAAGATGGCTCTTTGTTTCTCATCGCCGAGCTTTTCATCATGCCGGTATGCTTCTTTGGCGCTCCAAGAAATAGTTATGTCCGCGATCATCGGCGATTGTATCATTCTATCGCCTATCAGACCCGCGAGTTTAATCCGCTCCATAGCCGAGTACGCGTATTCAACCCCGAATCCAATCCCTGCCATAAGGGGGTCAATGACAATATCGTCAAGTTTTACGCCAAACTCGGTCAGCATGATATTGAGCTGTTTTGCAATATTAATATCAATATTTGAAAAAGAAACGACTGCATGGCCATTTGCTGTAGCAGCTACTGCTATCGACTTATAATTTTCTTGTTCAGCCCTTGAAAGCAAACATCGCTCTCCCTTCGCAACTTCCCCACAGAGTTCCATGACTCGTGCGTCCTTCTCATAATCGCCACTTCCTTGAATTATTAATGGCGCCTTGACCTGCGCAAGCATCGTAGACACGAGAGCGGCTGCATCTTCGGCGCTGATGTTTTCTTCCTCAGGATTAGTGCTCAACAACTTAAAACAGATGAAATCTGCACCGTAAGTGTGAACGCACGTTTGCGCCCACGCAACGGGATCCCTGATCACATCACCAAACTCGTCTATGATTATCTGAGGGTAGTCATCCCCGATTCTATCGACGACTTCCATTCCGATAGACGGCGTTGATACGTTGCCTTCGAAAGACAGAAACGGCAGGGTGGTCTCCCCCCCCAAAATGATTTTCTTGTCCCTCGTTCCTCCTTCTTCTTTAGTTGCTCCAAAAACAACCTCTCTTATCTTGCCAGTCCAACTCTCTTTTGGAATTGTTACCATTACGTTACCCCACTTAACACATCTGCCCGCGTTTAGAACATACCCATGGGCGGCATGGCCAATGCTGGGTTATTTACTTTTGCCATGTATTCCATCAATTCACCTGCATCTGTCGTAATAGTTTCGTCTGCGATTTTATCCACCAAGTCAGGCAGCCCCATCTCCTTTGCCCGCTTCTCAAGATCCTCCCTCAGCGCTTCTTTCAATTCTTTTGGCATCCACACAACTCGGGCTAACCCCCCATCGGCGTGGATAAACTTCTTACTCGTGATGAACTGCCTCCCAATGCCAATGAACCCGGGTGTTTGATTACCGCCACCAACTGACCCAGCGAGAGTGGAGAACTTCATCCCGATGGGAGTCATGCCAGTATACTCCCTGTTCACTACTATCACGCCTTGTAAGTCGCTGCTAATCGCCACAATACACTCGAAACATCCACACGACGTTTGTGGATCCTCCATCATGGTGTACTGATTCATCCTTTCAATGTGACCGTGGGTGAGCTCCCTCACCGCATTATTGACGTTTGACCATTGACCCTTCAGTTCATCAATGGCAACTCCCTTCTCAATCGGCTTATTTGGTCCATTCGGATCAATGCTATATCCAGCAGCAGCATCAAGCCAGTTTAATGCCCCGCACAATCCAAGTCGTTCTGGGGATATTACACACACGTGACTCGGAGCGAAGCTCTGACACAACGTGCACGCGTAAAATTCATCAGCGCTCTCATCGGTCAGCCCAGCGATTCTCTTGTCCCGCTCAGCATAGGACCCCATAGCCTCCGGTAGGTGCTCTTCCACCGCTTTCTCATCGGTAATGATCGTGACTTGTATCCTGCTGATAATGCCCCCGAGCTCTTCCTTCATCTTGTTGTAGAGGATATCACCAAAGTGTTTGAAACGTAACCCACTTACGACGCTGCTCTTGCTTAATCTCACCCAGAGCAGATTTCTCTGTCCTGTGTGCCATGCACCTTCTGCGTAGTTGATGAACTGGTGGATGCGACGTTCAACCACGGGTTCGAACTCTTTTTTCATATTCTTGCCATATACTTCGACAAGAATCCCAAGTGCTGACGCACTGCCCTCCTCCATCTCATCGACGTCCTTGCCAATGAGCGTGATCTGGCCATCCTTGACCTCGTCAACATCGCGAATTTTTACAAGCTCAAATACCTTTGTCTTTGTCGGACCTCCACATTCGACGTAGGTTTGTGGCTTCCGCACGGTTTCTCCTTCAAAGGCAAGGCCATACGCCACAGGCAACGAGACCTCTCCGAACCTCACCTTCATATTCCGTATCTCTATCGCGTGTGCAACGATTTGATTGTAATCCTTTTCCACTTCGTATTTGCCAGGTATTTCCTCCACATCTTGATCGGTGATCGTCGGTGACCCATTGAATAGCACGGCAAAGTCTATCGCCGCCTTAATGTCATCGATTGGACCCAGCTGGACAATAACCACTTTTGGCCGTTTTGCAAGGTAATTGTATAGCCCCTCCCTGTCTCCCGGCTTGATGTTGCCAAACGTCAGCGCGGCACGGATTGCAAAGCTTAAACCGTGAATCGCTTGTGTGAACTCGCCCACGCAGAATAATAGTCTATCGAGTCCTTTGTGCTCACCAATCTCAATGCCCGCCTCTTTGATCTGCTGTATCGTGTCAAAGGTGGCTATGATGAGCATACCCTTGCTTTGGCAGTCTCTGATGATCTTCGCTAGCAGTTTTGGGTCCTTTGCCTTCCCCGCTAACACTAGAACACCCGGTATAGTGTCATCGACAAATGAAATGCCCAACTTTCTCAAAACTTCATCGCCGATGAAACCGGTGTATGGAGTTCCCGCGTATGGATCACGATTGTCAATATACTTGAGAGCTTCAACGATTTCTGCAGCGACCATTGTCGCCTCCCCAGAGGCCACAGCGTTATCGAACGTGTACTCTTCCCGTATCTTTCCTCTTACCTCACCGAGCAACCGCGGCAGTTGCCCAAGTTTCATAACCTGTTCACCTGTCCACGCGGTGATACACGGCAGATAATACCCCGTATTCGGATAGCCAATCTCTTTGTTATTGCCATGCTCTCGGAGTGCCTTGCTCAACAGGTGATCTGCGTATCCCGTCGCAATGATGGCGCCCTCAATTGCCTTCTTATATAACGCCTCTTGCGAAAGTAGGGGTGCTTTCTCATCCGCTATCGCACCATTCCAGTACGTGACAGGAGCTTCGAGTTCACTGTGCGCGTTTAACTTCCATCTCCGATATTGTACAACATTCACCAACTTCTGTGCTGCGAGTGTGGGATCAGGTTCGAAGATAAAGTGACCGCCAAACACGTCCTTAGCGGTTGCCTGTGCGACTTCATCCGCTAGGGGGCTCCCCTTTATGAAAGGATAGACCCCAACGTGGGTCGGCCATCCAGTCGCTACGCACCACGTGCCAATCGTCACCGCTTTTTCGCTCATCGCTTCGGGAGCGCTCGCGACAATAGGGAGATCCTGTATGTCGACGCTCATCACCTGTGCGAGTTCGCTGATGAAATTCTCGACTCGCGAGTTGTCCACGCACGACCCCATGTGGAGTATCAGCGGCAGTGATCCACCAATTGTCTTCTGGCCCACTTCTTTGAGGAACGTCTTGAGTGACTCTCCCGCATATTCATCTACCGCCTCCGGCGTCAGCAAACCGTGCTTTGCAAGAGATTGAGCAGCACAGCCAGTTACGAGTGTCAGTATGTTGTTCTTGACCAGTTCTTTTGCTATTGTTAAATGACATAAGTCGTGTTGAGCTTTGGCAGGATTGTTGCATCCCGCAATAAGCGCTATCCCTTGAATCTCGCCGGTTAGAATCTTGTCTGCGAGATACTGAAGGGGTTGTTTTTCGTTAAAGGTGCTCAGCAATGTCTTTATATATTCGAGGCTAAATCCCGCAACTACCTTGCTCGTAATGGCAGGTATGGAAATCCTGCTTGGATCCCTGTTCTTGTACGCTTCAATGGCTACCCGAACAATCTCTCTTGCCCCTTCGCGCGCCGCTGCTTCGTTGAACTCGATGTGGGTATCGCCAGGTATACGGGTGATAGGCATTGTCGATATTAGCTTTGTGTGGAAACATTGCGTCCAGAATCCTACCGACGGCGCAATACATTGATAATCGATCACCATTGCGTCGACGACGCCCGTCATAATTGCCAATTCTTGACTTGCGAAATTTGTTATGATCGGTATGCCTCTCCTCATCAGCAGTTCATTGGCGGTGCAACAAATGCCGACGATGTTGATGCCCTGTGCGCCTGAAGCAACAGCCTCACCTCGTAGCTCATCTGCGGCGTCGCATATCACTTCACTGAGAATAGGATTGTGCCCATGTACACAGATATTCACGCACTCCTCTTTTAATGCACCAAGATTAGCCTCTGACACTACCATTTGAGGGACGCCGAACAGCACATCAGAGAAATTAGAGCTGATATTCTCGCCTGCTACGTCTCCAAGCGAGCACTTGATACCACCAAACATCAGCGGGACGGGATCGGCGTCACATCCCATATGAGTTCTATGCATGACTTCCGTTATTCCTTTGTCAATATTAGTCGCAATGACATCATTTCTGTCGAGAAGTTTTAACCGCTTGTCGGGGAGCATGATCTTCAGCCAATTGCACGTCTCGTCATCTTGCCGTGAGAAGTCCTCCAATGCACTATTTGCAACTGCCACGGCAAGCTCACTCATGTTCTTGCCACTATCAAGGCCTAACTTTGTTGCAAGGGCTCGTAACTTCGCCTCTTCTTTGATCCGATAGTCGGGCGCTTTGCCCTCCCCAACACCTTTAAGCGCGTACGCTAGGTGCCTTCCGTGATCGGAGTGGGCGGCACAGCCGCCAGCCATCATCCTTATCAAGTTTCTAGCTACAATTGTGTAGTCTTTTGCCCCACAGATACCTCGTTGCGGCTCTTTTCCAAACGGATTGATGCGACAAGGCCCCTGCAAGCAGATTCTGCAACACAGCCCTGACTCACCGAAGCCGCACTGCGGCTTTGCCGAATCGGCCCTATCCCACATCGTTTCCATATTGTCCCGTTCGGCAATCGGAAGCATCGTGATCGCCGCGGGATCTATTGTAGTAACCTTTTTAGAACCCACTATGTTACGCCTCTTGTCCATATACTAACGCACCACACATACACGCTGTTATGCATGACAGCTCTGCTGCCCCATTACAAAGATCGCATTTCACCGCTTTATTATCCCATAACTGTATAGCCCCAAATGGACACGCCTCGATGCATTTAGAGCAGCCGGTGCATTTCTCTTGTCTAATCGTCACCGTGCCATCTTCACCCTTTGTTATCGCTGCTAATTCACAAGCTTCTATACATTTAGGCTTTTTACAATGCAAACACCTTGCAAGACGTAATTTCCCATCTTTGTAGCCAATCGTGAGCCTTGATGTCGGGGGTGGACACTCTGCCATTGCTGTATTAATATCATCAGACGAGCTGTGATACAGTGCGCACGCTAACTCACACGATTTGCATGCTAAACAGTTTTTTGGGATAAATCTAGCGATCAACATAAGCAGCGCCGTACCATCTTCCGTCTCTCTTATATAACCTCTCGCTGAGCGAGTGTAGTTCTGTAACAAAAGGTCCATCTCTCGCATAAAGAGTGATTGCGCGCGATGTGCTTACAAAAAAGCGGATTGTATTGTGCATATTTAGCAATATAAAAGCAAGTCGTTTGTTGCATTCTGCTACCTTCAAAATAGCGAGATTGGACAGAACAAGAGAATTTAATTTCCTACATTATTTTATATGGCAGTTGTTGTATATATGTATATGGTCGCAAGAGAAGGATGGGGGTCCTTGTGATAAACGGGAGTGTGTTTGACAGCTAATGGCTCATATAAAAGTTCGACTGTTTGCAAATATCAGAGAGATTGTGGGAGAGCCGGAACTTTTCTTAGACTCGACCACGGTAAACGGTGTGTTAGATACGCTCACTTCTATGAAACCCGACTTGCGAGAGGTGCTCTTTGAAGATGGAACCTTGCGCCCATATATCACGGTATTGCTCAACGGACGGAATATCAATGAGATTGACGGGGTAAAGTCGGCCCTTACAGAGGGCGATGAAATGGCAATATTTCCCCCTGTGTCAGGTGGCTAATCGCTTAGATTGATATGCCGATCTGTTAATTGTTCGAGCGACGTTTCAAGTTCTTCATATTCTTTCAATATGGCTCGACCGAAAGCGGTCAACTTCGCACCGCCTCCTTCTTTTCCCCCTCTTGTACGTTCAACAAGCGATCTTCCGAGTCGTTCTTCTACGGTCGTGATGCGCTCTAATGCATAACGATAGGACATCGTCAACTCGCGCGATGCAGCACTTATAGATCCTAAACGATCGATTGCGGCAAGCAGTCTCATCGTCCCTAGGCCAAATACGTATTCCCCGTTATCATCAACAAACCACAGCTTGAGCTTTGGTCTTATTTTCATCCTGATAAAATATAATATAGGACATGCACTCTTAATAATAACGATGAAATTCAGGTCAAAGACTCCATTTCACGAAGCGTTATCAATGTTCCTTAGTCGTGTGAGCCCAATTTCTCAGACAGAAAATGTTTCCATCAGAAACGCGGCTGGTCGTGTGCTTGCACGCCACATAATTGCCGATAGAGATGTTCCCAACTATCGAAGGGCAGCTATGGATGGATACGCCGTACGAGCAGAAGACACGATCGGGGCAAGCGAGCGTTCTCCGGTTGTGTTAGAGATCAGTCGAGAAGTTGAAC
>CAZKZX010000034.1:0-11814 GCA_964557335.1 uncultured Methanomicrobia archaeon
GGTTATGGCTTTTACCGTCTATCAACTCACTACTTTGCTCACGCTGATTGCTTTTGTGGGCGAGCGGACATCAGGCACGTTGTATCGACTGATGGCATCGCCGTTAAAGGAAACTGAGATAGTGACGGGATATGCGCTAGCTTTTAGCATATTAGGCACAGTGCAGGCCGCGCTCCTCTTAATCGTGGGCATTACCGTATTTAATATCACAGTTGTTGGAAGCATTTTATTGGCTTTTGCGGTAACTGCGCTCTTAGCCATCGTTTCCGTATCGTTAGGGATACTGCTTTCAAGCCTTGCACGGAGAGAAATACAGGCAATCCAATTGGTCCCTTTCATAGTGCTACCAGCACTCTTGCTCTCAGGCATCTTCTTGCCGGTCGAGGCAATTCCCTCGTGGTTAAAACCCGCAGCATACATATTCCCCACAACATATGCAACAGAGGCCATCCGCTCAATTCTTCTCAGGGGTTGGGGATTGGACAAGATATTGATAGATGTTATTGTACTGTTAGCTTTTGTAGCGGCTTTTTTAACGCTGGCAATGCTTACACTAAGAGGCAGAGAATAAAAGTATATAAACCGTTTGTCGATTGGATAGAAATGATTGCCGTGCAACCTCTGTCGTCTCGCAGTGGAGTCAATGAACGATGAGGATATTAAACGGTGTGATACGATGTATGACAACCCATGTATCCTCCTATTAGTATGTTCTCAAAACTCCACGTGCAGGCCGTCGAAAGAGTCCGAAGTTCATCAATATTGCGTGCAGCGTTAACACGAATTCTTTCCCATACTTAGTTAGTGTTGGCATAACGCGTCCCATTTCGGTAACTCCATGGGATCGCTTGATACCGTATAAGTACGATTACCACTTCTCAAAAATCAACGTTTAAGACGTGAAAAGAGTGGAAAAATGAGCTCTATGCCGATGGCCGGTTTGACTGTCTTTTGGAGGCAACATTTTAAATTGGTTACGAGGAGGGATTATTAATACCATCGCTTTGGTTACCCGTCGATAGATAAACCTTATGATGACATTTTCTGACTTTTAAAACTTGGACAATTTTTAATGAATCATAACTCAACAAGTCCAAGGAGTTAATTTGGAATTAAAACTAAAATAATAAAAATGAGATTTAACTAGAGAGATTTTAGTGTGATGGTGTATTAATGAGAATTAATGAAAATTTAACTAAACCATTGATGTATTGTGCTGGACTGAAGTTCAGTTTGGGCTAGATCCAAGTACGGTAGACTGATGAATTGACATTTACGGTATAATGAAAATAGCTTTATAGCATGATTACACTAGCTTATTTACTTTACGGAAAAGCAATAGAATTGCCGGATCGATAAAGCTTCAGATGTCCTGCTTGCTATTTAGTTTTTAAATGAGATCTCTGTGCATGTAGACAGGAGATTAGTATGACACAATCCATTCAGACCTCTTCTTTAACCAAAAAGTTTGGAAAACTCACTGCTGTCAACAATTTGAATCTTCGAGTCGGTACAGGTGAAATTTATGGGTTATTAGGTCCCAATGGAGCAGGCAAAACGACTGTCATAAAAATGTTGTGTGGGTTGTTGCCCCCTACCTCCGGCGAGGCATATGTGCTTGGAGAGAGAATACCCAATAGGAGCATAGCGACCTTCATTGGATATATGCCCCAGGAAATCGCACTTTACTTTGGTCTCACCGTGCATCAGAATATGGAGTTTTTTGCTGGGATTCATGGTGTCAAAAAAGGCAAATTTAAGGAACGGGAGAAGACGTTACTTAAATTCATAAATCTAGAAGACTTTGCGGATGAACTCGTCATCAATTTAAGTGGTGGAATGCAACAGCGCGTGTCCCTAGCATGTACACTTCTCAACGGACCGAAACTTCTGTTTCTCGATGAGCCAACTGTCGGCGTTGATCCTAAGTTGAGAGTCTCATTTTGGGATTATTTTTATGAACTCAGAGAAAGTGGTGTTACCGTAATAATTACTACGCACTACATGGATGAAGCAAGGCGGTGTGACAGGATTGGTTTCATGAGGGGGGGGATCCTTATAGCAGAAGGATCTCCACAGGAACTCCTTCGCGCAACCACAACCGACTCACTTGAAGATGCATTTTTAGAGTTCACTAAATTGGAGGAAAGCCTTGCGGCTCGATAGAGTCCTTGTAGTGACAAAAAGGGTCTTCACAGATATAATTAATGATAAACGAGTGCTCATTGTTATTCTTGCAACCCCCATCATCACGATGGCTCTCTTTGGTTTCGCCTTTGGGAATTACGTATCGGATGTGCCAGTTATCGTGGTCAACAAAGATGTGGGATATTCGCGCCCTTCGTCAAATGCCATCGACAACATTTCAGACAAAATCATAGCAAACCTGAACACAAAAGTTGTGAAAGTAAAATACTCAGACAATGTAAGCGAGGCCGTAGATCGAGTGAAGCACGGAGAGGCTTATGCTGTAATTGTTTTTCCGGAACAATTAAGCCGAAGCGTTTACACGTTCCCGGGAAACCAATCATCTTCGGGTGGAAGCATTAAGGTGATGGTAGATAAGAGCAATATCAACGTTTCTGATGCCATAAATGGTACCGTGAATGATGCACTATTTAAGACCGTACAAGGTGTGGCAAAAAAATCTCCAGTTGACATTGATGCTGGAGAGCCAATTTATGGCGGAAATATGAAGTTAATCGATTACTCTGTGCCGGGAATGATGACGTTTTCTCTGTTTTTGGTTACAACAGGACTCGCCATGGTCTCTTTCGTCGAAGAGAGAACGTCAGGTACGCTAAATCGGATCTTTGCGTCACCACTGAAGGAGAGCGAGACAGTTTTAGGGTATGCAATACCTTTTAGCATCATAGGTACACTGCAATCGGTGCTTTTCTTCACTGTAGGTATTTTGGCATTTAATATTACAATTATTGGTAACGTGGTGATTGTTTTCGCTATAGCTTCGTTATTAGCTATCGTCTCTCAATCATTGGGGATATTACTTTCAAGTACTGCCCGAAGGCTGATACACGTAAGCTTGACGGCGCCGTTTATATTTTTGATTGTATTTTTACTTTCGGGTATCGTTTTCCCAGTTCAGGCAATTCCCTATCCGTTCCGGCCACTGTCATACGTGCTTCCCCCCACTTATGCCGTAGATGCGTTGCGTTCAGTTGTTTTAAAAGGGGGTGGCCTGGATATGATATGGGGCGACATTCTTGCGCTATGCGCCTTTGCCGTTATCTTCCTAGCATTGGCAACGTGGTCACTAAAAGTAAGAAAAGGCGGATAAATGCAATATTATCACTCTAAATTACCGAAACGTCATCTTTGTCGCACTAGTGACAGATAAAGCGGCTCTCCTGCCTTCTGCGCTGTGAACGTTTTATGGATAACAGTTGTTATTGTAAAAAAACGCGCGAGCACTTCTAGTCTTTACGAATTCCAGTAATTATGCCGCTCTCAGATTTTTAATGCGTTCAGTAACGGCATCTAACGCTTGCTATCTACTATAAAAACGCTGAGACGCCTAATCCGCGGCATATGTTCTTTAAACTAGCGTCCTAGCTTTTTCCTAAATATCAAAACGACCACCAATGTTAATGCAGTAAATCCATACACTACTCCAAAGCCCGGACTACTTCCAGACAAAGTTGGCTTGATCGAGGAGGTGGTATTAGTTGATGCAGTTGCTGTTTCAGTTGAGGTGGAAATAGGTGAAGATCCTGATGCAGTTGATGCGGGACTAGGGACAGGGCTTGATGCAGTCGATGTAGGATTAGGAGTTGGCGTTGGTAAAGGGGTTGGCGTTGGTATAGGAGTCGGTTGTGGTAAGACTGTTACAGTATAGTGCGAACCTTCACATCCTTGATAAGTATCACTTCCACCATATGAAACATAACCATAATAAGTCCCGGGATAATCGGGCACAGTGCCCGTATAACTGTATTCACCCTTATTATCAGTTGTTAACGTACCCGGTTCGAACCAATTGATTCCATCTTGTGAAAAGTAGCCTCGGACAACTGCCCCCGGGATTCCATACCCATTATTAACATTAATCAGTTTCGCATTTACCGTTAACGTCTCTCCGACATGTACCATCGTCTTTGGCACGTTGACAATTAGAGCGGTCGGTATTTTTTCCGCTTGGTAGACATAACCGTTTTTGTGACGATCATATCCCATGGAAGCAGCTATGGGAGAGGAGGACATGCTACTTCCATTAGACCCGGTCCTGACATTCGCTGAGGCTTCTGCAACTCCAAACACAGAAAGTAGCAATGCTATTATAAGAAAAACTGAGAGTGCTGCCTTATTCATTTGTTACCTACTGTTGATGATCGCTCTATGTGGCGGCACATTGACTGTTTCAGCTCTTATTCTTTTTTTATGTGCAGCCATCAAACTAGTAAACGAAACGCTTAATGATTCCTCTGCTGGGGCATTTCAGCTACGATTCTATACTCTTCAGTTTGACGTTTTAGCACAGGCAAACCAAAATTGTCTCCATAATATAAACATTTTTGTTCTTGCTTAGTCATTGGGACATTGAGGTAAGTGCCGCACAAGGCATGAAAGACTTTTCCCTTTTTTAATTTGTTATCATAAATAACAAAAAATAGCTAAACAAAAGAGTGTTCTAGAGTAAACATTTTAAGAGTTCCGATGTACTAAGAGCCACTTCTTGCGTCGCTCAGACTTTTTGGGGGGTAGTCCTTTAACCCGATGATTTTTAGCAGAATAACTGATTCTTAGACTGCTTTTATTCCCCATGTAGCCAAAATTTATGATTTCTGGTCAAAAATAACGTTCGTTTGGGCAAATAATTTAAATAAGTTCGCGGAGAAATCATTGGAGATGCAATTTTGTGATGCAAGAATTGAGTGATAAAAGGGATGTTATCAATGAAGTTTTGAGCGCTGCAAAGGAACTCGGCGCCCAGTTTGCCGATATACGACTCGAAACTTCAGAAGGCACGTTAATCTCCGTCAAGGATGGTAAAACTAAAATAAGCAGCTCAACTGAACTCGGCGCAGGAATACGGGCTTTTTTAGAGGGTGCGTGGGGCTTTGCCTACACTACGCAAGTTGATGTAAATGGGCTGATGGGATGCGCCGAAAGCGCCGTAAAGCTCGCAAAAGCGCTCTATAAGAGAGCTGAAAAGTTCTCGATAGACATTCCGGTATTTGATGATAAAGTTAAAGCTGATGTAAAATTGGATCCAAGATCTATACCCATTAGCGATAAGCTAGAGTACGTCTTAAGGCAGGACATGGAGGCAAAGGAGTTAGATGAACGCATAAGCAGTAGTGAAATTGGGTATACTGATATCGTAGGTCAGAAGATCATAGCCAACTCTGAGGGGACGTGTGTAGATGAAACCACAGTAAGGTCAATAGCGCGCGCTATGATCTTTGCAAAGGAGGGTTCAGTACGGCAGTCGGGGTACAAGGCAAAGGGGGGCTCAAGTGGATTTGAGCTGTTTTTACATGATGCTGATATCGGGAAGATAGCTGCAAATCAGGCCGTTTCACTGCTCGATGCGGTCCCGGCACCGTCGGGAAAATTTGATGCGATTTTTGATCCATCACTAGCAGGTGTATTTGCGCACGAAGCGTTCGGCCATGCGTCAGAAGCTGATGCCGTGATAGCGGGGACCTCAGTTTTAGGTGGAAAACTCAATGAGAAGCTTGGGTCCGATTTAGTGACCATCGTGGATGACCCCACGCTCGATAGCTACGGGTTTATGGCGTATGACGACGAAGGCGTTCAAACTAAGAGAAAGGTGCTCATGGAAAAAGGGATTATGAGAAGTTACCTTATGGACATCGAGACGGGTTCGAGACTTGGGCACGAATCTAATGGCAGTGCCCGATCGCAGCGATACGATTCACCACCCATCGTGAGGATGAGCAACACTTTTTTTGAGCCTGGTGATCTCAAATTTGATGAGTTGCTCGAGGGCTTCGATGGTCTTTACTTCGTTGGCTGGCAGTACGGTTATACCACACCTTCAACTGGAATGCTCACTTTTAAGAGCAGGGAGGCCTATCTCATCGAGAATGGGGAATTAAAAAGGCACCTAAGGGACGCAGCGTTGAGCGGTATGACGCTCGAGATGCTCTACAACATAGATGCGATGGGAGCAAATCTGGAATTTGATCCTGGCACGTGCGGCAAAAACGGGCAGATGACACCCAATACTACTGGGGGGCCTCATATGCGCGTGCGCGATGTGGTGGTCGGGGGGATGTAACTGACAATGAAGATGGATGTAAGGGAGGACATTATAGACGCCTGTGTTCAGGCA
The DNA here is from genome assembly GCA_964557335.1 of uncultured Methanomicrobia archaeon. Lineage (GTDB taxonomy): Archaea > Halobacteriota > Bog-38 > Methanoflorentales > Methanoflorentaceae > DASPRZ01. Next base: position 6,320 of record CAZKZX010000034.1, read on the forward strand.
ATAAGATTAATTGATGCATCATTGTATCAGGGAGAAGCATTTGCACTGTATTCAAGCTCCACTAATGTAGAACTCGAAAATGGCAAACTTAAATTAAGCGAGAGCGGCACCGAGAGCGGGATTGGGGTCAGGATTTTTAAGGATGGCAGTACGGGGTATGCCCACTCATCTTTAAGTGAGGTTGAGTCTGCCGTCGATAGAGCAATTTCTGCAGCTCGGGCCGGCGCGCCGGATCCGGACTTTAAATCGCTTCCCCTGCCAGAAAATTACCCCGACGTTAAGGATACGTATGACAGAGCGATAGCATCGCTTGACGTTTCAAGCGTCGCAGAACTCGCCATAGGTGGTGCCGAGGCAGCATGCATAGACAAACGCATAGATACCGTAAATTCGGGATCATCAATAAGCGTATGGGAGGCAGCAATAATGAACACGCTTGGCGTCTCAGGAACAGATGTTGGTACGAGCGCTGTCCTGAACGTGGATATAATTGCTCGCGACGGCGAAGAGCCCGGAAATGGTTTTGAATATGCTACATCCAGACGCCTAGATATTGATCCGTATAAAGTGGGGGCTGCCGCCGGAGAAATGGCAATAAAAAATTTAAAGCCGCTGTCAATTGAATCGGGGAAGATGTACGTGGTGCTTGACCCGCTTGCGGTAGGGCCGATTATAGCGTCCTCTGTAAGTGTAAGCGCCGATGACGCACAGAAGGATAGGTCTTTTCTAACGGGAAAAATCGAGGAGAAATTAGCCGTCGATGCCTTAAACGTCGTCGATGATGGGACGCTTCAAGGGGGGCTCTCAACTGCGCGCTTTGATGGAGAGGGAACGCCGTCGCAGAAGACTGTGTTGATGGAAAACGGAGTCTTTAAGTCATACCTATATGATAGCTACACAGCGAATAAAGAGGAAGTGAGCAGCACAGGCAATGCAGAACGGAGCGACTTTAGGTATCCGCCTTCAATCTCCACGACTAACATCCTTGTATCGCCTGGAAGCGAATTTGACGTCGTGGAGGACATAAAGAAAGGAATATACGTGAGAGCTACAGGCGATAGACCTAACATGAACACAGGTGACTTCTCAGGAATGGTGTATGCCGGGTATTACATTGAGGATGGAGAGCTAAAACACGCGCTCAAACAGACGAATATAGGGATCAACGTGCTTGATCTTCTTAAGCAGATAGATGGCATGAGCAAAGATGTAAAGACTTACTTTAGTGTAACGACTCCAACCATACGAGTGAGAGATGTAAGCGTGGCAGGCGGAGGATGAATGATGGGTCGCAAATCCCGCGCAAACCAGTAGGCTTTCGAAGAGGCACAAAAAATGGCGAACTTCATGGATGAGCTGGAAAAGGTTGCAAGGCACAACAAGAGCTGGTTGTGTGTGGGTTTGGATCCAAGTAGTTCGGTTTCTGACGTTTTTGAGTTCAATCAGAACGTCATAAGCTCAACGGTCGATCTTGTATGCTGTTATAAGATGAACACTGCTTTCTACGAGTCGCGTGGCGCTGACGGTCTACATGCAATGAAAAAGACCGTTGACTACATAAAAGAGTATGTGAGAGTGCCAGTTATAGTGGACGCTAAGAGGGCCGACATAGCGAATACCTCAAAAGCTCTCGCAAAATATATTTTTGAGGTGTTGGGGGGTGATGCCATAACGGTGAGCCCTTACATGGGTTACGACGCAATTGAGCCATTCCTTGAACGGCGTAATAAGGGCGTTTTTATACTCTGCAGGACGACTAACCCTGGTGCATCAGACATACAGAGCCTAAATTGTCCAGAGCCTCTCTATCAGGTAGTGGCTAAAAAGGCTATGGAGCATAACACCAATAAAAATATCGGCTTTGTCGTGGGGGCGACTCAGGGGAGCGATTTGAAAGCCGTGCGAGCAATAGCCGGAGAGGATATCCCAATTCTCATACCAGGGATAGGCCCTCAAGGTGGCGACCTCAAGACCGCCGTTATATACGGCATGAACTCAAGTGGAAAGATGGGCATAATCACATCCTCTCGGCAGGTGCTATCCGCATCGTCTATAAGGAAGGCCGCGTCTATATTACGGGATGAGATAAACGAGTACATAAATGAGTACGGACGATGAGCAGGCGTATTTCGTCTTAAATTTTGTTCACTTTTGTTTGTACTAATAGCTTGCTGATGTACTCATCCGTTATTGATACATCTCGTATAAGTGTAGCCGCAGTTCCGGTTGCCACGGCACGCATGAGAGCATCTTTTTTGCTCTCTCCCAAAAGTAAACCGTGTATGAATCCAGCAACCGCAGAATCCCCTGCCCCAATGGTGTTTTCAACCTTCACTTTTGGAGGACATGCCCACCACCGTTCATCTTTTGCCACCAAGATCATACCTTTTGACCCCATCGACACAAGCACAATTGCGATTTCACCTTTCTGCACATGAATTGCCGCTTCGGTGATCGATTCTAAATCCGTGAGCTCTCTTCCGACTAATCGCTCAAGTTCATGCACGTTTGGCTTTATGATATGAGGTTTACCCATAATGCCGGCTTTAAGTGGCTCGTCATCGGCATCAAGAAGGACAGTAGCGCCCTTATCCTTTGCAATTTCAACGATTTTCCGATAAATGATTGGACTGACCCCTAGCGGGACGCTTCCGCTAATAGTTACGTAGCTTACATCCTTTAGCCCCTTTATCGCATTGATCATCTCCATAAGCTCAAAGGACTTAATCATGGGACCCGGGCTGTTGAAGGAGACTTGTTTTTTTTCGCCTAAATCATTGATAATTATGTTGGTACGAGTTTCGCCTGAAATTCTTATGAATTCACAGTTAACCCCTAAGTTTAAAAGGCACCCCTCAAGCTCTAAACCGACGAACCCTCCAGCAAATCCTAACGCCTTGTTTTCTACATTTAGCTTCGTGAGGACCTTAGAGACATCGATCCCTTTCCCCCCTGCGTAGGTTTCCTCCTTCATGACCCTGTTCGGGTTATCATACAGGATTGTTTCAACTGTCAGAATTCTATCCAGAGCCGGATTCAAGGTGATTGTATAAATCACATTTGCCCTCTCCTTAGCGCATAGGTCGGGATGATTGATTGTACGCTTTTTTTTACACCTTTTGAATTTGTTGCGTGTCTTTCCTTATCATAGGGCATAAAGTTTCAGAGCTTAAAGTCTTTCGTGCCCTCATAGATTGCCATAGCTTCTGTAACGCTTAACCCCTTAATGGTAATTGCTGAGATTGCGTTGCACATCCTGATAGCATCATGAAGCGGTTTTTGATGAATATTGCGACCAGTCGCATTGCCGCTTGCTCCGCTTACAAAGATTTGGTCGTGGAGGCGCTCGAGAAATGCTCTTACGTCCATACTTGAACCTCCCGCGCAAATAACTTTGCATCGTCCTGCGGCATTTATCGCCTCTTTAAAAGCCTCCTTTGCGTCAAGTCCCGGTTTTTTTGGATAATTAACCTTCACAAAGTCAGCTCCCAGACAACTTGCAAGCCCCGCAGCCCCGGCAATAAGGTGCGGGTCTCGCTCATCTTTTACCGCTTTGCCTCGGGGATATATCCAGATCACCGTGACCATGCCATGCTGATGTCCAGCAAGTATCATTTGAGCGGCTTCATACAGCATTTCGGCTTCGTGTTCACTGCCCATGTAAATGGTATAGCCTACAGCCGGGATGTTCAACCCGGTGTTATCCTTGAACTCGACGACCTGATCGACAGAGTAAAGCATTCCGCTATAAGGCTCTGCTTGCTCGGTCTTGACGAGGTTTGTTTTAGAATTAAGTTTAACGAGGTAGTTTATATTTGGATGATCCTCACCATATAGAGCTATGAGGCCCATCTGAGTCGCAAAAGCTCCTATTTCTGCGCGTGAGGCGATCCTAAAGAGGTGCTCGGGATTGCTGTCATCTCCACTTATTCCTGGCCCATAAAAATCATCGTTTAGGTGTTCGATCTTTTGATCGCCGGCAAAGAGCATCAAACGACCGCTTTTCCGGGTGATAGCGCTGTAGTTTCTTACGTACTCAGCTCGCATCTCTCGCGGCACATCTGCCGGAACATTAACGTTTGTTGAAGTAGACGCCATCTTGATCCCCCAGTTTAGGCTTACATCGTTAATCTCATAACTTGCCCATTATTTAATTCTATGTCTAGTATAGCGCGAACATGCGATCTTTGTGAGTACTAACGCAGGAGCGCGTTTTGTATGTTAAAACCACGTCGATGACACGTGCCCGACTTATTACCCGCGACATATGACAACGATGGTCAAGGCCATTACCCTACCTGTTCGATGGCCTCACTCTATCCGTAATTGTACACGTGATTACGTGCGGTTCCCTACGTGCAGTGTTCTATATACTCTCAATATTTCTGTGTATTCTATATTCCAAACTATCAAGTGTCTATATATTCCAAGACATGTATAGAGGTGTGGTAGTGATCGAAACGTAATTCCTGTAATTAACGCATTCGTGCGTTCTATAGGTAGTCGCTATGAAGAATCACGAAATGAAAAAAGATCGAAATCGTTTCTTCTACGCTAAGTTAGACGATTTCTCGGATGAAAAAGACCGCATGGACAAAGATGCCATTACGCTTCACAGAAAACGGAACAATCGCAATAAGTATCTGTATTGGTGATTAATAGAAGCGCAATTTTGATGCCCTGCTTGATCGCACATGATTAAGAGACAAACAACGCATTTAACTGGATCTTGCTTGGGGCACACTTGATATCACACTCACGCCTTTATAACAGGGGATTATGTAAGAGCTGCTATTGACTCTGCTTGAAACCGCTCGAGCAGATTATGATAAGTAAATGCCGCGAAAATCAATTTTATGTTGTGTTTCTTTCGAATCCTCATAAGGGTTGTCTTTGAATCCGCCTCATAAAGGAAATAAGAAAAATAACGCGAGTAAGGTATGAAGGGAACCAATGACTTTTAAGCTCTTAAGCGATTGGGACAAAGAAGGAATTAAAAATATCCTGAACGAGTTTGTGCCACCCGAGTGTCTTGATGACTGTAATGACGAGATGATAAGCTATATCTCGGAAATTAAACGCCCTCGTAATCTAATATATGCAGTGCTCTGCTATAGGTACAACGTAGAACCGTCGAGGGCATCGGAAGCAGTAGAGCGCCTGTACAAGCTCATTTCGTTTAATAAATAATGGTAACTCTGAATTTCGCAGTTGAGCGGGGCGGCTATGACTTATCCTATCCTTTTATTCATTCCTATTCTCGAATAAAACGCCAATAACGGCTTCATTGTTCTATTGATCCTGTCTCAAGAGCCAAGTACTAGTCGAGATGTCTTTTTACGAAGATCAAATTGGTTGGTAGCAGCACACGATGTGGGATAAGTGGATCTTCACTGCAGCCCATAGCCCCGGAGAGACACAAAGTGTCCGGCATGGATGCTAAAACCCCTTATGTAGAGAGCCCCGGTAGAGTGTTCATGTACACTTGTGCAGCG
>CAZKZX010000035.1:0-11473 GCA_964557335.1 uncultured Methanomicrobia archaeon
AGCTATTGCAGAAACGGTGCTTGAAATTGACAGAGAAGCGAGAATTACGATCGAAGAGCTCACCGTCGTCTCCGGGAACATCGTTACCCCAACATCGTCCGTTAAGCTTCTGGTCGATGCGGTGGAGGTGGTTGAAGCGGGAGTCGGACTCGGCCCTGTGGATGCCGCTATAAATGCCCTCAAAAAGGCTACAGGGAAGCTGGCTGACATAACGCTTGAGGAGTATCACGTCGATGCCATCACCGGTGGAACAGACGCGTTGGTCGAGGTCTGGGTCAAGTTGAGCAAAGGTGATCGCATTATTACTGCTCGTGGAGCGCGGGCTGACATCATAATGGCCTCAGTAGAAGCGGTTCTTGAAGGGATGAACAGGCTGCTATCGATTGAATAGAAGGTGAGAGATGAGATGGAAATAAGTGGTGCTAAGGCGCTGATCAAAAGTCTGGAGTACGAAAATGTGGATACGATTTTCGGCTACCCTGGTGGAGTTGTCATACCGATATATGACGAGCTGTATCAGCAGGATGCAGTTCACCACTATCTGGTGCGGCACGAACAAGCGGCAGCGCACGCTGCCGATGGGTACGCCAGAGCGACCGGGAAGGTAGGAGTATGTATGGCCACCTCGGGCCCGGGGGCAACAAACCTCGTGACGGGAATCGCCACTGCATACATGGATAGCGTGCCACTCGTAGCATTAACAGGACAGGTTCCCTCCGATCTGATCGGAAACGACGCGTTTCAGGAGGTCAACATAACGGGCATTACGTTGCCTATTACGAAGCACAACTATTTAATCAGAAGTGCGACGGAAATCCCGCAAACGATAAAAGAGGCGTTCCATATCGCATCAACGGGCAGGCCGGGACCAGTTCTGATCGATATACCAAAGGACACCACGACGGCTACGATGAAGTTTGAGTATCCGAAAAAGATCAACCTGCCTGGCTACAAGCCGACGTATGAAGGGCACCCGCTCCAGATAAAGCGCGCGGCAAAAGCCATCTCCGAGGCACATCGCCCGATCATTTACGTCGGCGGAGGAGCGAAGATGAGCGGGGCGACTGAGGAGGTCCGTGTGCTCGCGGAAACCATAATGGCTCCCGTGACAATGACGCTCATGGGAATGGGCATAATGCCTGCCGACCATCCACTGTCGCTCGGAATGCTCGGCATGCACGGGGCGAAGTACGCAAACTATGCCGTTATGGAATCTGATCTCATCATCGCGATAGGAGTGAGATTTGACGACAGAGTCACGGGCAAGATAGCAAGCTTCGCCCCCAGCGCCAAGATTATACACATAGATATAGATCCAGCGGAGATCAGCAAAAACGTCAGAGTCGACATTCCCATCGTCGGCGACGCGAAAAAAGTTCTTCAAAAGCTTATCTCCCTCGTAAAGTCCACACGCAGAAACGAATGGAACGACAAAGTACGGGAGTGGAAACAAGAGTTTCCCCTGGAATTTGAGGGGAACGGGCTTAAACCTCAATATATCGTGCAGCAGCTGAGCGAGATATGCCCGGACGCGGTCATCTGCACAGATGTCGGGCAGCACCAGATGTGGGCTGCCCAGTACTTCAATCATCAACATCCGCGAAACTTCATATCTTCAGGTGGACTCGGAACGATGGGCTACGGATTTCCCGCTTCGATCGGTGCGAAGATTGGGCGGCCTAATGAGACCGTTTTTGACATTGCAGGTGATGGTAGCTTCACCATGAACTGTCAGGAGTTGGCGACTGCCGTCGCCTACGACGTTCAGGTAAAAGTAGCGATATTCAACAACGGATATCTCGGCATGGTACGACAGTGGCAAGAGTTTTTCTTTGAGAAACGGTACTCCGAAACAAAGCTCACTGAAATAAACTTCGTGAAGTTAGCCGATGCATTTGGAGCACACGGAATCCGAGTCGACAGGCCAAGCGAGGTAGCACCGGCCGTTCGAGAGGCGATTAAGATGCCGAAACCCGTTATCATCGACTTTCGAGTCACACCCGAGGAAAACGTCCTCCCCATGGTTCCTGCAGGAGCAGCGTTGAACGAGATAATTGACCTCAAGAGCAGGAGGGGGTAAATAGAGATGAAACATACGCTATCGGTGCTTGTTGAGAACAAGCCCGGAGTTCTTGCAAGAACTGCGGGGCTCTTTAGCCGCAGAGGATACAATATCGAGAGCCTCACTGTCGGTGTGACGGAGAATCAGGATATATCACGGATGACCATCGTCGTGTCCGGAGATGACATGGTTGTCGAACAGGTCTCAAAGCAGCTCAATAAGCTCATTGAAGTCATAAAAGTCTCTGATTTAACACAAGAATCGTTCATCGATAGAGAGCTTGTATTGATCAAAGTCGCAGCTGAAGGGCCGAACCGCGCGGAAATAATGCAGATCGCAGATATCTTCAGGGCTCGAATTGTTGACATTGCTCCGAAAAGTCTTGTGATTGAAGTTACTGGTGGTGAGGGCAAGATTGACGCTCTCACCTATATGTTACGGCAGTTCGGGATTAAAGAGATGGTACGAACCGGGAAACTTGCGCTCGGAAGAGGGCCAAAGGCCATAGCTTCAGCCAAGGAGTGAAGCGTTCAACCGCTTCCGTTAGTTCATGGTCCTTGATGGGCGCTTTCATGTCGGGATTTCTGTTATCCAACGCGTTCCGCCGTAGCAATGTTCATCTTTTGAGATTTCCGTTTACTCTTCGATTTGGAAGTCATGCTCATGGTCATGCTCATGCTTGTGTGAAGGAGCATTGAGCCAAAAGCTGAACATGTTTTTATATCCTTATCAGTAAATACTAAGCTATCTCGCCAACTACTTAACCTAACGGAGTCTGAAAAATGATTAAAATGTACTATGATGCTGATGCAGATCTGACCAATCTTAAGGGTAAAAGAATCGCCATAATTGGATATGGAAGCCAAGGACACGCTCAAGCCCAAAATCTCAGGGATTCAGGACTTGACGTTATCATTGGTCTAAGACAGGGGAAATCGTGGAATCAGGCCGTAAAAGATGGTTTTGAAGTCTTAAACGTGAAAGGAGCTTCAGACGAAGCAGATATAATACAGATACTCCTCCCAGATCAGCGCCAGCCTGGGGTCTATCGTGAAGAGATCAAACCAAGCCTTCAAGACGGCGATGCGCTTTCTTTCTCCCATGGATTCAATATTCACTACAACCAGATAGTACCACCAGAACACGTCGATGTGTTTATGGTCGCACCAAAAGGGCCTGGGCATCTTGTCAGGAGGGTCTATGAGCAGGGCGAGGGAGTGCCAGCACTTGTAGCCGTCTACCAGGATTACACTGGAACGAGTTTACAGAAGGCGCTTGCGTACGCCAAGGGGATAGGAGCCACTCGGGCGGGAGTACTCGAAACGACATTCAGTGAAGAGACCGAGACTGACCTCTTTGGCGAACAAGCCGTACTTTGCGGTGGCACGGCAGAACTGATTAAAGCCGGATTTGAAACACTTGTCGACGCTGGGTATAAGCCAGAGATCGCCTATTTCGAGTGCTTGCACGAGTTAAAGCTGATCGTCGACCTCATACACGAGGGAGGGCTTTCATGGATGAGGGAGTCTATAAGCGACACCGCGCAATACGGAGACCTGACGAGAGGCAAGAGGATCATCACAGAGGAAACCCGGACGGAGATGAAGCAGTTACTCAAAGAAATCCAGAACGGTGAGTTTGCGCGGGAATGGATACTCGAAAACAAAGCGAACCGCCCTGTCTTCCACGCTCGTAACAGACAGGAGAGAGAGCACCAAATTGAAATCATAGGGGCAAAGCTTAGAGCGATGATGTCTTGGCTGAAATAGCGCTCTGTCTCTTTTTTACGGAATTGGTAGTGGTCTGACGCTGGTAGTTTTTTCCTAAAATTCAGAGAAGCGCGTGCGGAATGCCGTGATAAGTCGCACTGTAAAGTGAAGTTGTCGCACCAGTACGTGAATAACCGGAGTGAGACGTCACTTGCAAATGTACGTGCGGCACTACATGCAATAGAAACGTGCATCGTACACTTGTCAAGAGAACACACGAGAAGTTGCTTTCCACTTTCCCGTCTGGCCTTAGGAGGGGCGTACATCAGCTTCTCGCTGACACTTTCTTCATGGATGACGTAACGTCAAGATTTTCTTGATTTCATTTTTATCGACGCATATGATTATAATGGAGAAATTCATATATCTAATATCTAAGTCAATAAAAGATCAATAAAAGAACTTTATACCTAAAAGAGAGCAGTGCTTGGATCCATGACTACGTTCAAAGTTGCAGGGTTTTTCGTCGTATCGATATTGTTAATTGCCTCACTACAGTTGGTAGCCTCAGCTCGAAATGCTGATGATGGCACTGATGTCGCTGGACTTGCTGCGCCCACGGTTCCCCCTATTATAACGCCGACGCCAACTCCGGTGCCGACGCCGACGCCAACTCCGGTGCCGACGCCGACGCCGACGCCAACTCCGGTGCCGACGACTGAACTGCCAAGCGTGCTGATACCATCGATACAACCGATTCAGAGCCCAAATCCTATAACGGAGGTTTCACCTACCCCAACGAAAAACGCTAATGGAACTACTGCCGTGGATGGAGGGGGAAGAGACTGGGCAAAATTACTTCCTCAAATACCTAATGGAATTTCTCCTCTCTTTCTCTTAGTATTACTTCCAATAGCGCTTATTATTGCGGCATTGCTGGTATCCATCTTCAGAGGAGATCGTGGAGACAGTGAACTATACGACGAGTACGACGGCTCCGATTATGACGCAGGTGGCGGTGTTAGCGACGAGGTGGGATTTGACACCGGCTATGAGGTAAATCAGTATAACAGCAGATCTCGAAAATATAGAGATGAGGGTGGACTTGGTCAAAATTCTTACACAAAGAGACAGCTGAACTATGAAGTCGACACAAATCAAAGCGCACAGGCAGAAGAATATGGCCCTGAGGCTTTGTGGCCCGAACGCCTAACGGGCGGAGATGCAAAAGGGCTAAAAAGCGATTCGAAAAAACGCCGGTGGGGTGACTTATAGCTTAGATTTTGACTTAATTAAAGACAATTTATATATAGTGTCAACTATTGTGGTAACAATCAGGACTTAAATAGAGCGTATATATTACGAAAATTCGGTTGAATTTTCCCGATATTGAGAGAGTAGTTTTAACGTATTCTCTCGGGTGATGTAATGTCAGATAAACAGAATATAATTAAACAGAGCGTTGACATCCTCACCCGGATTATAGAGGATGATTCCGTGCCGAGAAATATTCGACGCGCTGCAGATGAGGCGAAAAACAGACTATTAAATCAGGAGGAATCTGAGGCAGTGAGAGCAGCTTATGTGATATCGATCCTCGATGACATAAGCAATGACCCAAATATACCGCTTCATACGAGGACTCTTATCTGGAACATCGCAAGTCAACTTGAAAAGGTATCGGTGGAGGGAGGGTGAACTGCTACTCTTCGACTCGCGTGATCTTTCTGCGTACTCTTAAAAAGACGATAGCTGCCGCCGAAAGCTTTATCACTGTCCGTTGCTGTCTTCGAGAATTTTACTTAAATGATGGTGATACGCTCTCAGGAGTATCTCACGGCTGTGGGCCTGTTACTGCAACCTCCCGCTGAAATTTTTAAGGCGGAGCGAAGGAGCATGCGCTTCGTGTTTTGAGGCTAACGTCATACTCTGAGTGATCTTACAAACACGCTGAGTTTTCTCGATTCTCTGATGGGGTATCCCATAAGTAGCGACGTAAAGTCGCACAGATAGACAAACTACTAGATGGACAGATTAGAAACACAGGATTGGACTGGTACTATAAGTGTAAGAGACAAATAGCAAGGCGTAATGTCGGTGATTATCCCTGAATACGATCAACAAGCGGCAAAATTCGGGCGCAGCTACTGCCGGCAAGAAGGATGCTACGACTGATTGGTTTAGTACTAGTGCTAAACGGGTTTAAAGCACCAAATTTCCGTTGAAAAAAAAATGCGAGATTTCTGCCCAAGAGGTGCAGTGTGAGCGTAAGCGCACAAAATCCGAAGATCGAAAGTCTATTAAACAGTGTTTGCTATCTCTAAAAAGAGAGTAAAGTGGCTCGGAAATGTGCGCGTTAAATGCGTGCAGTATTGGCGTTACTGTCGTGCCGAGCATTTCTGACATCGTGCTCGTAAAGAGAATGCGTGCCAGTGCTCTTGTGTTTCAATGAGAAAAGTGATATATCATAAGCTATATGAACTACACCTGGTTCTATCAATTACGTAAGGTGAATCACTTTATTGTAAGGTGACTCAATGGATATTGATGAACGGGCCAAAAAGATAAAAGAGTGGGCCCAGAAATACGCAGAAAGAAAGGGCTTTGAACTGTATCCTGATGAGAAACGTGTGGATGAAGTAGCAAAAGGTCTCGCAGCACGGCAAGAGAAATTCGGGAAGCGCTACTGTCCATGCCGGATCATTACAGGAAATGAAATCGAAGACAGAAAGATCATCTGTCCGTGCGCGTATCACGAAGAAGAGTTAAAAAAAGGTGAGACTTGTCATTGCAGGCTTTTCGTCACAAAAGAATACAAGGAGGCAGCAAGGGGTGAAACAGATGGTTAATTTGAAATTTGCCGCAGTAATTGCTGTGCTTGGCGTTTTGAGCGTAGGCATTAGCGGCTGCATAAGTCAGTCGGGCTATGAGTTCGTCGGAGGGGTCTCCCATCCAAAAGAGATTACTGACCTGCTGAAAAATGGAACAGTAGTCCTCTACTTCTGGAAAAATAATTGCCCTGGGTGTGATGAAATGAAACCCACGATAGCAAATCTTGAGGGCCAATACAATGGCACAAACGTCACTATAATAAAGATAAATATCGAACAGAACGCGAAGAATAAGGACACCGGCAAAAACTATGGGGTAACTGCAACGCCCACAACGATCGTAATACGTGGAAACGGAGATATAGCCAAATTTGTTGGTGTAGCGAACGAGAACACCCTAAAGAGCGCAATTGAGGACGCAAGAAAATAATTGAGGACGCAAGAAAATGGAAGTAAATCCACTAATTGCCTTTGGCGCGGGAGTGGTGAGCATACTTTCTCCATGTGTGCTGCCCCTGCTTCCGGCAATAGTGGCATCATCAACTGAAAGTGGAAAATACAGGCCGCTCGCAATAGTAGTTGGTCTTAGTATTTCGTTTACGATGATGGGGTTGACGGCATCGGCATTCGGTTCGATATTTCAGAGCTTCAAAGACTACGTCAACGCAGCTGCCATAATAATCATAATAACGATGGGGGTATGGATGCTCTTTAATCTGCATCTTCCCTACAACGTGCCGAGTCTTGGAATCATAAACAAGGTTTCGAACAAGTCGTATAACCTTCCGACAGAGGGAATAGGAAGCGGCTTGCTCTTAGGACTTTCACTTGGTATAGTTTGGTTGCCGTGTACGGGTCCCGTTCTTGGCACAATACTCACGTGGGTCGCCGCAAAAGGTAACGTGCTCATAGGTGGAACGTTACTGCTCGTGTATTCTCTCGGGTTCGCTGTCCCGATGCTTGGAATCGCTTATTCGACGAAAATGTCATCAGCCCTGGCAGGTAAAACAGCAAAAATGATATGGATTAGAAGGATTGCAGGACTTGCGCTCATAGTGGTAGGAGTATACCTTCTAAACCCCTCTGTGTATTTGTGAAGTGGATGCCTCCTTCGAGTCCGCGCGAGGGATCATTCTTACCAGTTTACGTCGTTTGTGATTTTGTACGATCGGTAGAGCGCTTTAAAACGCAGCCAAGCATTTTTATTGTTAGAAATGTATACAAATAAACGTAAATGCGTTAATCAGAAAGCCAGGAAGAACGGTAGCTACAACGCGATGTTAGTATTGTTTATATACTTCGTCAAACATCTGCCTAGTACTCCACCAGGATCTTTTACAATTCTTTAGCTTGTGATACAGTGGTTTTTGTGATACAGTGGTTTAAATGTATAGGATAGTGACTAGAAAAGAGATAGCGCCGCTAACGTATATGATCCTCATAGATGCGCCGATGATTGCAAAAAGAGCAAAATGTGGGCAATTTGTCATACTAAGGATCGATGAGAGAGGTGAGCGGATACCGCTCACGATAGCCGAGCGGTACCCCGATAGCGGCCTGATAAAGATAATTTTCCAAGAGGTGGGACTGACTACAAAGAGGTTGAGGTGTCTAGCGGAAGGTGGTGAGATTCTCGACCTCATAGGACCACTTGGGAACCCAACCAAAGTCGAGACCTACGGCACGGTTGTGCTCGTAGGTGGAGGATACGGCGCAGCATCGCTTGAAATAATATCGAGAGAGATGAAGGAGGCCGGAAACACAGTCATCTCAGTAGTTGGCGCTCGCTCAAGTGATTTTCTTGTGCAGGTCGAAGAGATTGCCGCGAACAGCGATGAGTTGTATATATCCACTGACGACGGTACGAGAGGCGAAAGAGGGTTCGTAGTGGCGCCTCTCGAACGTATAATAAAATATCGCGACGTTGACCTTATAATCTCAATAGGGCCAGTTCCTATGATGAGAGCTGTAGCGGACATCACGAGGTTCTACGGGATAAGGACGATTGTCAGCCTCAACCCCATCATGGTCGATGGCACTGGGATGTGCGGGTCGTGTCGAGTCTCCATCGAGGGCAAGACGATGTTCGCTTGCGTCGATGGTCCAGATTTTGATGCACACGCAGTCGACTTTGACCTACTCCTGAACCGGCAGAAGATGTATCTCGAGGAGGAGGGTGTCGCAGCGAGGAGGCAGTGCACGTGCCTCTAAAGGAACGACAGATCGAGAGAAAGCAGCCGTCTGAAGAGCGCATTAGGAACTTTGACGAGGTCTCCTTTACATATACACCTGAAGAAGCGGTAAAAGAAGCTGAGCGCTGTCTCACCTGTAAAAAGCCACTCTGCATTCACGGATGCCCGGTTGAGGTTGATATCCCAGAATTCATAGAAATGATACGGAGATGGGATTTCGACGCAGCAGCAGACAGTATAAAGCGAAGGAACAACCTGCCTGCGATATGTGGGAGGGTATGTCCTCAAGAGATGCAGTGTGAGCAGTACTGCACGGCTGGTAAGACAGGAGAACCTGTGGCAATCGGAAAGCTCGAGCGTTTCGCTGCTGACTATGGCAGTGAAAAACCAGAAATTGCTCCTAAAAAAGACAAGAAGGTGGCAGTCGTTGGTTCAGGTCCAGCAGGATTAACCGCTGCTGGCGACCTTGCACGCATGGGCTACACGGTTACTCTGTTCGAGGCGCTCCACACACCTGGCGGCGTGCTCGCGTACGGCATACCGGAATTCAGACTTCCAAAGAAAGTCGTGCAGTATGAGGTTGACTACATACGGCAGCTTGGGGTCGACATACAGCTCAACACGCTGATTGGAAAGATGATATCCATTGATCAGCTCTTGTGCATGGGGTATGGAGCAGTTTTTATCGCAACAGGCGCTGGTCTTCCGCAGTTTCTCGATATGCAAGGGGAGAACCTCAACGGGGTCTACTACGCAAATGAATATTTAACACGCGTGAACCTCATGAAGGCCTACATGTTTCCCGACTACGAGACTCCTATTAAACGTGGCAAAAATGTAGCCGTTGTTGGTGGAGGGAACGTGGCAATGGATGCGGCGCGAAGCGCTCGAAGGCTTGGAGCTGAAAATGTCTATGTAATTTACAGGCGTGGTGAGGGGGAGATGTCAGCACGACGCGAGGAAATTGAGCACGCCAAAGAAGAGGGTGTGAAGTTTGTTTTTCTATCAAATCCGACAAAGTTCCTTGGTCAGAACGGATGGCTAGAGGCCGTACAGTGCGTGCGCATGGAATTATGCGAGCCAGATGAATCAGGCAGGTGTACGCCGATGCCTCTTGAGGGTTCAGAGTTTGCAATAGAGTGCGACGTAGCTATTGTCGCGATAGGTAATAATCCGAACCCGTTGATCGCAAAAAATTCTCCCGATATAGCGGCCACTGACCGTGGGCACATCTTAGCTGATATACGTTCTGGAAACACCAACAAAAAGGGCGTGTTTGCCGGAGGAGACATAGTGACGGGAGCGGCCTCCGTTATCAGCGCAATGGGAGCTGGTAAGCGTGCTGCAAAATCGATAGATCAGTATCTGAGCTAGAACCTGCTGGCGAACCGAAAAAAGGTGTAATAATAGCCTTTTGATATATAAACGCAAGAACATCGCGTTGTGCAGAAAATATTTAACTCATCAATTTGATATAATCATATAAAATAGAGCATGGAGTGTTGTTTTTAGGTTGTCACAAGAAGAATTAGTCGAAACGGACCACATTGAGGTTGCAGGTGGCGCGTCCGACGTACTAGGTGGGATGAATATATCCGCGACGAGTGAAATAGCTGTACCACAGCTGCTCGTCGATCAAGTCATAGGACAGGAACACGCCGTCGAGGTCGTAAAGAAAGCAGCAAAACAGCGAAGACACGTCATGTTAATTGGTTCTCCTGGCACCGGTAAGTCAATGCTTGCCCGCGCCATGGCCGAACTGCTTCCCAAGGAAGAACTGCAGGACGTACTGATCTATCATAATTTTGAGGATAGTAACAGCCCGAAAATCCGCACTGTGCCCGCCGGAAAGGGGCGGCAGATTGTTGACTCTCATAAACGGGAGGCACAGAAGCGGGGCCAATTCAGAAACATGATGTCGATGATCTTGATCTTCGCGATAGTGGCCTACTCATTTGCCGTTAATCAGCCCATAATGGGGATTATTGCAGCAGCCATGCTGTTTATAGCGCTCCGCTATATCACTCCCCGTGAAGACGCCACGATACCAAAGCTTCTCATCTCAAATGAGGCCAAAGAGATAGCGCCGTATATCGATGGAACAGGTGCGCACGCCGGAGCGCTCCTCGGTGACGTCAGGCATGATCCCTTCCAGTCAGGCGGGCTCGAAACTCCTGCACACGACAGAGTTGAAGCGGGAGCTATTCATAAAGCTAACAAGGGTGTGCTCTTCATAGACGAGATCAACACGCTGAGAATTGAATCACAGCAGCACCTGCTCACTGCGCTCCAAGAGGGTGAATTTCCAATCACTGGCCAGTCAGAGCGCTCGAGTGGGGCAATGGTAAAGACTGACCCAGTGCCGTGCAACTTCGTAATGGTCGCTGCTGGAAACTTGGATGCTGTTAAAGGGATGCATCCCGCGCTCAGATCGCGTATACGGGGCTACGGCTACGAGGTGTATATGCGCGACTCAATAGAAGATACGCCGGAGAACCGCAGAAAGCTCGTGCGGTTTGTCGCTCAGGAGGTCAAAAAGGACGAGAAAATACCGCACTTCACTGCGGGGGCAGTCGAGGAGATAATCAGAGAAGCCCGCAGACGGGCCGGCAGAAAGGGACATCTCACCCTTATGTTGCGAGATTTGGGCGGCTTGATACGGGTTGCAGGCGATGTCGC
>CAZKZX010000036.1:0-2852 GCA_964557335.1 uncultured Methanomicrobia archaeon
TTTGAAACGTAATGATTTCACGTGAGGAAAACTCAATATCGCCGTAGATAGAGAGCTGATACGAGCCTGAGTCAGTCATTATTGGGCCTTCAAAGCCAAGCAATTTATGAACTCCCTGTGAGAGTGCCTCTCTTTTAAGATTAGGGTGCCTGTAGATTATGTAGGAATTGGTGATGAACATTTGAGCACCGAACAGTTGCATCTCCTGAGGCGTAAGAATCATCATGTTGGGGTTTATTACGGGCATTAGTGTGGGGGTATCAACCAGCCCGTGAGCAGTTGTGAGCTTACCGATGCGACCCAACACGTCTTTATGGGTTATTTCAAACACTTCAGACATCAGCGCTCTCGTGGAATTATAATAAATTCCCGTATTCTCGCGTCAAAGAAGTTGTTCATATGAGCTGGCCTCATGAGAATGGCCGTATCAGCACCATTTCCAGTACCGCCGACAGCAATGACATCTTCTATTGGAATCGCTCCTGAATCCGCCGCCATAATCGCGACTTCAACGCACACCTTCAATCCATGGCCTAACAGCGATCTAAGGGCTTCGGCAATCGTTTCAACCCTTGAAATTCCTCCAAATTTTTTTGAAATTGACCGTTCTATGCCAGAAAAAACGTGTGACTGTGTTACTATCGTGATCCCTTTATTCTCGAGAATCTCTCTGTTGCTCTTCTCTAAATTTTGAACTCCTTCCTTATTGAAGCCCGTGTGGTATGTAACGATTGTAAGATTCGCTACAGCACCTAGTGCTTCGGCAAACTTCACACCAGTAGCTCCCGTACTGCTTGCGACTACAACGTGTTTGAGCTCATTTCTTGCGATATACGACTTTACTGCAGCTATAACCTCTTCTGTGTTTTTAGGACCTGGCTTATCGAGATACATTACCTCGGCGTTTTTCATATAAGTCTCTCCTTTTTGCGGAGCGAAAGAGCTTGTCTTACATCTTTATGGTATACCAGATGCGTACAACGTCAGGATCCTTTTGTCTTTACAACGTCCTTTAGTATGTCCAAAATTTCTCTCGAGAACATCTCAGCGATCTCTCTCCCAATTGAGAGGCATTCATCAGATCCAATTCCAAAGGAAGTAAGGCTTGTAACGGCTACGTCTTTCGGTGTTCCGCTTGTCGTCACATTTATCCCCAAATGTATCTTTTCGCTTGCTATGCTTGCTGTGGCTATACTTACCGTGAGCTTATCGTCGATGACGTAGAGGTCATCGCCCGACCTTGCAGTTTCGACACCATAAATTTCAAGCACAGATTGCGCTGAGACAATGAGCAGCCTCTGCATTAGGTATGATGTGAATATATTTCCAGGACTATCAAACTTCTCGATGACCAAGTGGAGAACTTCATCACCTTTTATCTCCATTTTTCCACGGATGTCCTCAAAATCTTTCATCTTATCTTGCGAGATATACATTCCACCTCGAAATACAACAACAGAATCGCCTAATACTCCGAACTCCTTATAAGCCCAAAGGGGTTCAATCTGCGAACCATCATAAAACAGCGTCTCTTCTATGACCTCTATGATCATAATTTGTAATCACTTTACAGGTTTAAAACAATATGGTCAAATTAACAGCTATATACCAGGGCACATAAATTATCGTAGTGGTGAAGATAATAGGCTTCTCTTCTATTGATAGAACTCTTCTTACCTATCCGCAAATGAAATTGATTGAGCTTAGAGGGCGCATATCCATCGGGGTGGGCGAGAAAAGTTGTATAGGGAGGTGGGACCAGGCTACTTATATCCCTTGTAATAGTTCAAAAGCTCCTATATGTCAGCACTGTACGGTATTTAACGCGTGTGCTATGTGCAAAGGAATTTGTCTAAAGCAAGAAAAGACCTGTTTGGAAGAGCATGTTGTGTATCTAGCTATGTTCAGGCCTGATGTTTTGAAAGTTGGAGTCTCAAAGTCTTCAAGATTCAAACGTAGATTGATGGAGCAAGGCGCAGACGTTGGAGCCGTCATCTCTTCGTGTCCAGATGGTGAAATTGCCAGAAAAATAGAGCATGCACTTCAGAAGAAACACAATTTAAAAAACAACGTTAGGCTTTCGAAGAAGATAAAATTGGAAGCAGAATTGAAGTTGGACGTTTGGCAAAAGGCGAGAGAAGAGCTTAATGCTTACAGTGAGGTTTGGTTAAACTACCTTTGTGGAGATTTATGGATGCGGCCTCTGCCTTCAAATAATGTGATTTGTGGAAAAGTCGTAGGTTTAAAAGGTAGGCTGTTGATAGTTGATGATAAAAACACCTTGTATCTAAGCGATCTACACAATCTACTCGGCGCACAAATTTTTCCAGCCGGGAGTGTAAACAGACAAACCTCTTTAGCTTCCTTTTAAACTTGTGCAAGTGTCTTCTATACTCTCAACTACAATAGCGCGCGTGATCTTACTGCGCTGGTAAGTCGTCGTAAATGGCCTTAATTGTCGTAATGGAGACCGATTGCATTGCAAGATCGTCATCAATCTTTAGTTTTTAAATGCGAGCCCGATGAGTTCTGTGGTGGATCTCAGTTTGGTTAAAAATCCTATTGTCAAGATGTCGATTTCCGTAAGTCTGCCGAGAAGCATGTCTGGTTTTGCGTTCTTCCTCGTTGGACAAGATCTTGCCGTGAACCGGGATCCGCCAATCATATCTTGTGCTCTTAGTAATGTCGATAGACGTTGAGCAAATTCGAGAAGGTGAGTGATACCTTATGTTTTTTCCAAACTTCTTTAGATATAGGCATCTTTTGTTAAAAGACCCTACCACAAAGATCACACGGTGCATCTCACCATATGGCCGGGCAAGTTACTGAGTCACTCTGGCTTAAAATTAGAT
>CAZKZX010000036.1:2952-11459 GCA_964557335.1 uncultured Methanomicrobia archaeon
CACTCTGGCTTAAAATTAGATCCTTTGTTGTTAGTGATGTTTAATTTAGAAAAATATTATATACACACATTGATACTACGTATTATGTCAACTGAAGAAAACAAGAAGATCGTGCTGCGCTCCTTTAAGGAATTTGACAAAGGAGAACTGAAAACAATTGAAGACCTTACCGCCTCCAACTTCATTGATCATAATCCGCTCCCGGGGCAAGCACGAGGCATAGAAGGGGTTAAACAGGCTAGCGGCATATATCGAGCGGCCTTCCCCGATGCTAAGATTGTAGTCGAGGATCTTATCGCCGAAGGAGATAAGGTTGTTATACGCTGGACCGGTCGAGGAACACATAAAGGTGAGTTTTTAGGAGTTCCAGCTAGTAGCAAGCTTGTAGACTTAAGGGGTATCTCGATATTTCGGGTAGTAAACGGCAAGATTGTGGAACAATGGAGTGAGTTAAACTTATTCGACATAATGCAACAAATAAAATCCATTTCTGTTTGACGATAATGTAACTATTTTTAATTATAAGTGAAAAAAAGACGCATTGCCCGTTATGTTATAGAAACGGGTAGATTTGTAAGTAATATTAATTTTAGTGATTGGTTAAAGAAGTTCACTTATTTGAAAAAGTGGTAGGTCAAATGAAAATAATACTTTGCCTCATCTGCAGAGGTGAGTTGATGTATTATGAAAATCTGAAAAAAGTTAGAATGCTATTTTCTGTAAAAAATCTATGATCATCTGCAGAATGCATTGGTGAACATTATATTTGTGACATTTGCTATAGTTTGGCGGCAGAAGAAACTCGGAGGAGTTATCGAATAAACAGCGAATTCTTAGCTCCGGTTCAAGTGTTATTAATATTGATGCGGAACGAGCAGATTCAAATGCATGATCCTGAACGTCACTTTTTGTATTCAACGGCGTTGCTCACTCTTTACTATAATATAAAATTGATGGAATAAACAAAAGAAGAACTCTAAAGGAACGCAGAAGAGTAGAAAACATCTTAAAGGGATTGCCTCGATGTGACGGTAAGACGGTGCTGCAGTGTAATCGGATACTGCTGTCGGCTTTATAATAGGCACACCTCTACTTTTAAAAATGAGTGGGAAATAAGCTACGCGCGACCACGAGCAGCTTTATTTCTTTAGCCAGTCGTGGTGGGCTGAGATGCTGCAAGAAAGTCTTTTTAGCCATAATTGACGTTAAAATTTATATAAGACTTCTTTGGTTTACCAATAAATATTAAAACGGATATAAAGTGCGGCTTTAGTCTATTAAATAGAGAATGCTTGAGAAATCCTGCTTTTTAATAATTAACCTTAACAACAGTAATGCCTAAAGGACTATATGCTTCACATTAAAAAATTGGCAGTTACGTCAACAATGTCTATATCGTGAATGTGGTAAAAATCTGAAAATTTTTTGCCTGTCAAATACTTTTAAAATCTGTTTAGCAATGTTTGTAAGTTTTAAAAGCTTAGATTCGTGCTATTTATTAAGGATGCCCACGCAGTGCCTCAAAAATAAAGGGAGCTTATATAAAAATATAGGTTAGCAGCCTGTGCGTGGCATTTTGCATAAGATTTACTAAAAGTGATGACAAGCAAACGATGGAGGTAAGAGATTTAGCTATTCAGACCTGATCAAGGGATTGAGAAACAAACGAGAACATTAAGCTCAAAAATTTAACAAAGCGACTAAAGATAGAGACTACGTTTTAAGTTTAAAAAGAGATCAATCAGTCTTTAAAAAATAGAATAAATTACAAGAGATGGGTCTGGTAAACCCATCTCTAACTAACCGTTCATTTCTATTTCTTGGTTGGAGGGCATATTAGAAGGTAGGCGATCACCACTCCGACAGCAGCGAGAACTGCAACGGGATAGAACACTGCTACGTAACTGCCCACGATGTCTCGCAATCTTCCCGCAAGCAAATTTCCGATTATTGCTCCAACACCGTAAGCGGTGAATACTAACCCATAGTTTGGTCCATAGTACTTTGTACCACAAAAAGCTGCAGTGCATGCCGGGGCTATAGCCAGCCAGCCACCAAGACAGAGCCATAGTGCTGCAAATCCCGCTATATATAACGCGGTTGCGCCAGGAGCCGCTCCAAATCCCAGAAAAGCCGCCGCTAGAAAGATAATGCCGAAACTCAACATTGCGGTGTTCCGCGGGTTAATTCTATCGACGAGGTAACCAAATATTGGCCTTCCAATCCCGTTAAATACGGCAAAAACACCTGTAAGTGCTGCTGCTGTAGCTGCGCTCAGCTTGAAGACTTCTTGTCCAACAGGACTACTTATCCCGATTGCCATCAAGCCTGCAAGGGTACCTATCATGAAGCCGAGCCATAATCCCCAGAATCCCCTAGTTCTTACCATTTCAGGTCGTGTTAGATCAGCGCATTGAACTGCACTAGTTTTAGGTGTCCATCCTATGGCTTTCCATTCAGCGGGGGGAAATTTTAACGGCAGTCCAAAAAGAACGATTAGGATAAGAAATATGATGCCGAGATACCCTAGAGTCGAAAGCGCTCCGTATGTACTGATTAGAAAGTTAGCTGACGGAGCTGTAACGAGCGGCGACAATCCAAACCCCAAAACCGTAAGTCCAACCGCTAACCCTCTCCTGTCGGGGAACCATCTCCCTGCCACTCCTATAGGGGCGTTGTATGCGATGCCAACTCCAGCGCCTCCTATTATCCCATAAGCTAATGTCAACATCGTCATACTTGAAGACTGACTTGCGAGTATCCAGCCAATTCCTACAGTTATCCCACCAAGGATCGTTAGATTCCGTGGCCCATACTTATCCAGCGGTCCTCCCGCAAATGGCATAACAAAAGCAAAAAGCGCTAGGAATATTATGAATGGCAGCAGACTTGCTGTTGCATCAACAGCGAACATCTTCTGCAGGGGTAGCCTGAAAACACTCCAGGAGTAGATACTGCCTAAACACAGATTAATGATCAGACCAAGTATAATGAATATCCACCTCCCCTTTTCTGCCGGCATTCCGAAGAGTTTTTGTGGATGCAGCGGCTGCTTGCTTTGTTCTGAAATTGTTTTTGAATTACTCATAGTGGATTACCAATTTATCACAATTAATCATTAATATATAAGGTTTTTGTCCTAGGTGCACTATTAAGATAAGAATGACAACTTTGCACACATCTTTTCTTTTTTGACGTATCGTGTATAAGGAACATAGAGAGCATTACAGAGGTTTTTGAATCAAAAGAGTTTGTGAATGAAGAACGAAAGGTAACCACCTCCTGGTTGCATAACCCCATTGACACAATGTCCTTCTACAGGTAGCCCGAAAATTATAAGTATCAAAACCAACTACAATCGTTTGCACCGTCTATAATTATTAATAGTTATAATTGGTGTTCCTTTAAACGTTAGACATGAAAGGTGGAAAACCGTGGAAACCCAAAAAGATGAAGAAGTTACATCAGTTTTGTTGCATGAAGAGCGTATTTTCAACCCCCGTGACGAAATTATTCAAGCTGCACACGTTAAAGATTGGGAAGCTGAATTGAAAGCTGGTCAAGACTTCGAAACGTACTGGGAAAAGAAAGCCAAACAGTTTGAGTGGTATGCTCCTTGGACAAAAGTGCTTGATGACAGCGGTAAGCCGTTCTATAAGTGGTTTGTTGACGGAAAAACCAACATAACTTACAATGCAGTGGATAGACACATTCAAACCGACAGAAGAAATAAAGTCGCATTACTTTACGTTAATGAAAATGGTGAGGAAAGGAAGGTAACTTATTACGAGCTTTGTAGAGAAGTAAATAAAATGGCAAATGCGTTAAAAAAGCTCGGAGTCATAAAGGGCGATCGTGTAGCAATGTATCTACCTATGAGCGTTGAATTGGTGGTATCAATGCTGGCTTGCGCGAAAATTGGAGCAATACATAGCGTTGTATACGCAGGCTTTAGCGTTCACGCTCTTATGGAACGGGTCAATGATGCGGAGGCTAAGATTTTAATTACTGCCGACGGCACATTCAGACGCGGGCAGATAATCGATTTGAAACAGGTGTCAGATGAAGCCATTCTGCAATGTCCAAGCGTCGAAACCACCATCGTCGTCAAGCACGCTGGAAACCCAATAACGATGTCAGATCTGAGCGGCAAGGAAATATTTTATCATTCATTGATAGAGGGTGAACCAGGTGTGTGTGAGCCTGAAATAATGGACGCTGAGGACACACTTTACCTTCTGTATACTTCCGGAAGCACAGGAAAACCGAAAGGGGTGGTTCATGCGACAGGAGGTTATATGGTAGGAACCGCTGTGACACTGCAAGACACGTTTGACATACACGAGAATGACTTGTGGTGGTGCACTGCAGATATCGGGTGGGTTACAGGTCATAGTTACATCGTCTATGCTCCGTTACTTATTGGGACAACAACTATCGTTTATGAGGGGGCACCCGACTATCCAGATCCCGGGGTTCTGTGGCGTGTAGTCGAAAAATACGGGGTAACAAAATTTTATACAGCTCCCACTGCAATTCGACATCTGATGAGATTTGGCGATAAGTGGCCAAAGAAATATGATTTAAGTTCACTGAAAATATTGGGAACGGTGGGGGAGCCAATCAATCCGGAAGCATGGATATGGTACTTCAAGAATGTAGGAAATGAGCGGTGTCCAATAATGGATACTTGGTGGCAAACAGAAACCGGAACTTTCTTGATATCTCCACTTCCTGTAGCGCCGCTCAAGCCTGGATCTGCAACTAAACCCCTGCCAGGGATACAAGCCGATGTCGTCGACAAAGACGGGAAACATGTGCCACCAGGAAAAGGAGGGCTACTAATCATCAAAACGCCGTGGCCAGCAATGTTAAGAACCCTTTATAAGGATCCTGAACGGTACATAAGAACGTACTGGAAGGTAGTTCCCGGTGACGTCTATTGCGCCGGTGACATGGCGAGAATCGATGAGGACGGATATTTCTGGATTCAAGGAAGGGCTGACGACGTCTTAAAGATTGCGGGACACAGGATCGGCACGAGTGAGGTGGAGTCGGCGTTTGTCATCCATCGGGCTATTTCGGAGGCAGCCGTAATAGGAAAGCCAGATCCAGTAAAAGGAGAGGTCATTAAGGCTTTCCTCATACTAAAAGAGGGTTACAGCGAAAATGCTCAACTAGTAGACGAGTTAAAAAAAGTCGTCCGACACGAATTGGGACCAGTTGCTGTAATAGGGGAAATAACTTTTGTTAAAACGCTCCCCAAAACGAGAAGTGGAAAGATTATGAGGAGGGTGTTAAAGGCTAGAGAGCTTGGTATACCAGAGGGGGATGTTACGGCACTAGTTGAATAAGTCGTCGCCCTCTTTACTTTTTTATATCAGTATAGTAGGGCTATGGTCTTATTGGTGAATCAGTTTGTATCAGTAATTTAAAAATGTCCAAGAGTTCTTTGGAGCGGTTTACCTTCGAGAGGGGCATCTTCGTAGCCGAAGTAGTTTAATATTCTACCAACAGAGGGCAAGATTTGGTGCTTCACATAGTAGTCGACGTCGATCTCTTTTTCTTCGCCTTTTGTATCGACAAGCTTCCCGTTCTTCCGCGTAAATATTTCAACGGGATATGATTTATCACCAATTTTGCCACTTCCTTTTACAACAATATACGCTACCTTGGCACCTACGTCGGCTGATAATCCGTATTGTTTTGCTCTCTGAGCAGCTCTAACGTGAGCTTGCATAGATTCATAGCTAGTAATTTTCTTCGTAAGGGTCTTGTAAATTGTCAGTTGATCAAGCGGGATCTCACCGGAGCGCAGTTTTTTAATTGTTTCAGTCACGAGTTGTGCGGCAGCTTGTGGATCCCGCTTTGTTAGTATAATACTAATGACTTCAGATTGCAGATTCTTAGCCAACGAACACCAATCTCCACGCCTGACTTCAAGCCCCCTTATGACAATTTCTCCGTCATCAGTAATCCCGGCATACCGCTTCTTCTTTTCCGTGAAGAATATTGCTTTAAAGTGTTCTTGTATGTCGAGACGGATTGGATAAACTGTTGAGAGCTCATCAATGAACGTTTGTATTCGCTCCATCAGCTCACTCGTCATTTAGTTCATCTCCCAACGCTTTATATTTGATATTTTAGTTGATGTTGTTATTTTATTTTCACGACCATAATTGCTGCTATTTCTTTTTCTATGCTATTTATGCTATTTAAACAACAATTAAATGCCTTTTTTAATATTCATGGCGATCTGTCATCTCACTGATCTTTCATATTAAGACTTCTTTAGCTTGACAAATAAGCTATCGGTATCACCGTAGATTACCTCAAGTCCGTGTTTTTCCGCACGCTCAATTGCATCTTGTATTATGCTTCTTCCCCACGCGGTCGTCGCTTCTGCACATTCCTTGCGGTACCATTTCGCTGCGTGCCAGCCAGTGTAGCCATAAAAAGCGTTTGTCAAAATTTTAATTGCATTCTGGTGAATGTCGAGCGCTGTATACTCATATGAGTTCTTATCAACTGTCGCCATTTGATCTTTGACTCTCTTCCTCCGTTCAAGTAGATTCATTAATATTACCTTAAAAAACCCGTCTGGCTTCTTTCTAAACCTGTAGTCTGTACCAGGTGCTTGATAGAACTCTACATTTTGCTCTTTTTTCGAAACAACCGTATCGGGAGATATGTTATAGTTAATCATGATCGAGGGGTACATCGCTGAAAAGTCAAGACTAATCACATCTTCGTGAACGCCCTCCTTTGGAAAGAGCACAAAACCGCCAGTATATGTCCCTGTACCACCACCCTTAGCGGGAACTAGCTCTCCAGTCCTGAAAGCCTCCGCAACTAAAAGTGACTCTCCTTGTCTCCCTCTTCCCATTTTCGACACATCATCAAGAGGCTGTCGTACAATACGAGCGAATTCGTATTGAAGGGGTAACAGTTTCTCAGCAATTCCCCACGTGCTTACTACATCTGCTTTCGCATATTCAAAGAGCGTTTTTCTGAGGGCGCTGTCATTCCAATATCGTGCCATGTCCCATCCTGGCACGTCAATCCTCTCAGATTTACGCATAATTCCCATATATTCGGCTACGTTTTCAAGTTTCTTGATGTGTACTTCTCCGACATCACGCTTTGCTACTTTGTATAAGTCCACATTCGAACGTCCAAATATTCTTACTTCTTTGACTCCTCCTCCGGCGCTAAACTTCGCTGGAGTGCCATTTCTTCCGATATCTAGAGGCAGTCTAAATTTGTCCGCACGATTCTTTAAATACTGCCAGTCAAATTCATCAGTGTTGTAACCTACAACTACGTCAGGATCGTAATTTTTTAAGAAAGCGATAAAGTCGCTAATAACTTGGCGGTCATTTTTTTCATCACCCATTGAAATAAATTCAAGTTCATCGTACCCTGTGGCTATTGATATTATTATTATAGGATCCTTCTTAGGGTCAGGGATGCCACCGTGACTCATCATTTCGCAGTCGAAAGCCATTACTTTTAAGTTTGGGTTATTACCCTCAGCAACAGCCTTTATGTTCTTTACTTCAATGGCCATATCGAAATTTACGTCTTCACGTTCTACTCCCTCGATGAGGACTTTGTCCATTGGTATGAGTTGCCTGTCGATTATGTACCGAATAGCAAACAATATATCTGCTTCACGCACTTCAACTCCCAGCCCTGTGACTTGTTCGCGAAGCAGTGGCACGTGTTGCGGATGATTCACGTACACTTTTAATACCTCAACCGACGTTCCGAAATCCTGTTTTATCACTTTTTCGACGCGGTTCGGCTTAATCTCTTCACCAGATCTTATAGCTGTCACAGACAGTATTTCCGAGTCGTCATCGGTAATAGCGTAAAAATAAGGCTCAAATTTTGGGTCATAGGCAACGATGTTTTTTCCATCATCTTTGAGCCACATGCGAATTACTGCTCGGCCTTCTAGTGAGACATAATCTACATCGATCAAGAAACAATTAAGTTGCATTCGTACGGGATATAATTTGATGCTACATAAATATGTGGCGAAAGTGTCTTAGCTATTTAGTAGGCAATGAGGAACAGCTAGAAAATTCAAAAGAAAAACTCCATCTCTTTAGCGTTAATATCGTCTTTTGTAATAGTTCCCTCATCTAAAATAGATCCTTTTATTAAAATTTCAATATTTGACCGTACGGCGAGCGCAATACAATCGCTTGGTCTCGCATCCAGTTGCCTTTCACTGCCGTTTACTTTTATTGAAAGGGTTGCATAATAGATTCCATTTTCAACTTCGTCGATTACTACTTCAGTGATTTGAGCGTTAACGTTATCTAATATTGATATTATTAAATCGTGAGTCATGGGACGTGAAGGTACCTCTTTATTCAAGGCCGCATTTATTGACAATGCTTCAGAAATACCTATATAAATGGGCAAAAATCGATGTCCATCATCTGTTAAAAGAACAACGGGGGTATGTCCTGTAGCCGTACCTACCATATATATGC
>CAZKZX010000037.1:0-11429 GCA_964557335.1 uncultured Methanomicrobia archaeon
CGCAAAATATTCCCCCGAAGATTTAGAAATATTAAAAAAACAATTTGATGACGGCTTCCAAAGAGTCCTTAAAATTGCAAAAGGTGAAAAGCCGGGAGAGAATGGACAAGACGGCTCTGGCAGTAGGCAGGTATGACCCGATTTTCTTTGCCGAATTTTTCCTCGGCATTTCTTTAAACACTTTCCAAAAAAGAGCTCTCCTTGCTTTTCAGGAAGGAGTCCTGACCGGGAAATTTAAGGAATTCCTTTTTGTTACTGCCAACCAGACCGGTAAAACTTTCATTCTTGCTGTCTGTCATCTCTGGATGAACTTTTATAAAATAGGGCTTGGTGGAAGTCCGGAGTTCATTGAAAAATGTCGCTACGAAACTTTGAACATTTCTCCAGTCCAGAGGCAGTCAAGGGAGGGAATGCGGTATGCCGAGGAAATTTTGGGCAGCAATTGGAGCTGGGAGGAAAATGGAATCAGGAAAATCAACAACTGCCGAATCGGCTGGTTCTTTGAAGGCAAAAATGAAAATGTAGGTCGCATTGATTTTTCAAATAACAGTTCTCTCTATTGCCTCTCAACTTCCGAAGACCAAGGAGCTGGTCTGGCTGGAAAACAATTCGCTTTTATTTCTTACGATGAGTGCGTCCAGAGTTTGCATCTGGAGGAAGAATTACCGGCAAGGATTTTTTCAAGGACTGCAAAATATTCCGGACCGGTTGCTCTTACTTCTACTCCTGACGACCTCGCCAAATCCCAGCAATTCTGGTATCATCTTTACACCGAAACGAAAAAGGGGAAAGGGAACTGGAAATTGGTTGAGGGAATTTATGACGACAATATTTTTATTCCTGAAAAAATTAGAGAAGAATACAAAAAGCGTTTGTTCTCTATGAGTCCCGAAAAATACAAGCAGGTTATTCTTGGTCAGTTCATCGCTTCGGCTGACAGAATGTTTCTGCCAGAAGTTGTTGAAGGCTTATGGGACGGGAAAAAGGAAAAAACCGAACCATTGCCAGACCATCACTATGTTGAAGTTGTTGACTGGGGTGTTGCCGATTCGGGAGATGAGACGGTCATAAATATCTGCGATGACACTGTTCCGGAAAAAGCGGAAATTGTTTTCGCTTGGTCAAAAGGAGGTGGAGACCCGACTGAATTGATGGCGATGGTCGGATATTTAAAAATGGAATACAACGATGCCGACCTTGTGATGGACGCTTACTCAATGGGTGGAGCGATATTCAAAAAAATGCTTTCAAGACTGAATCCGATTCCTTTTCCGGGTGACGGAAAAGCTGACGCTTTAATGGCTTTGCAGATATTATTGCGGAATAATCTAAAGAAGGGCTTGACAAAGGGTGATGCGATGAAGGATAATACCTTAAAAAGTTATTATCTGCCGAAACTTCAAGAGCAACTGTCAACTTACAAAATTGAAGACAAGAAAATAAAGCAGGATTGGGTTATGGTTCTGGCGATGCTTGCTTGGTATTTGGACAAATACAGAAAAGCCAACAGGCTTCAAACTTTTGAAATCAAGAGTTTTTATAAATAATTTAATTCCTCCAAAATATGTGCCCATTATAAATCCTTTAATAAATAAAGAACTTACCGAAGACCAATTGAGAAATTATGTAATTCAAAAAGACACTGAACTGGAAACTGATTATTCGGACAGGGTTTCTGGAGTAATGAATTCTGTCGGGAACGGCTATAAAATTGCTGGCTATGACAATTTGAGAAAATTTTTTAACGGAGACCACTGGTCTTACGTTAAAACAGACGGGACTCCAATTAGAGTTTATAATTACTGCCGAACTACCGTTCTGAATTATGTTTCTTTTCTGGCAAACGAACCTCCGGAAGATGATGTTCCTCCCAGGGATAACACCGATGAAATAGAAATTGCCAGAGCTGAGGAAGTTGAAAAATTATTAACCGAAATTAAAGACGACAACCAATACGCAATTCAATTTGCCGAACTCTGTCAAAACCAGTCGCTTTTGGGCGACTCTTTTATTTTTGGTCCTTATGTTGAATGGGTTGTTGTCGGAAAGAAAAAGATTCCGAGAATTCGTTTTAAAAATTTGAAGAGAGTGGAAAATGTTAGGATTATCTGGTCTAACGAGGATTTCAACGAATATGACGGCTATATTTTCCATTACCGAATTTCTCAGGAAATGGCAGAAAAGATTTATGCTGAGCAGATGAAGCAAAGGGGAATTGCGAGTTTGAATGTTGTTGAGCCGACCAGATATGTAGCTGAAACCGGAATTAAAATGGCAACCATCAAAATTTACTGGGGCGAAACTTATATGCTGGCTATGGTCAACGACAAGGTTCTGGATTTTGTCAAGCACGACTGGGGATTCGTTCCCGGTATATTTATAAAAAACATTCCTTACGACACCAGACCTTGGGGAATTTCCGACCTTGAGGACATTCTTGATTCTCAGGTTGAATACAATGAAACTGTTTCAGCGACCAGGGGAAAAATAAACCAAGTTGCCGTTCCTCACATCTTTTACGCAGGTCGGGGAGAGCCGATAGAATATCAGGCGGGTCAGGCACAGATGATTAGGATTGGCGAAGACGACAGGATATTTCCAGACCCGATGGGTCAGTCAACCGCCCCTTTTGAAAATTATCTTGTGGCAAGAAAATCTGACATTCACCAGCTTTCAATGGTTTCCGAGATTTTTTACGGAGGTTCAATGACCGCCAAAGCGACTGGCAGGGCATTATCGGTTTTGATGCAGGGGATAAACAATAAAATCCGTTTGAAACAGCAGTATTTAAAAATTGCTTTAATGAAATTGAATGCGGATATTTTAAGGTTGGTTGAATTGTATGTTCCTAAAGCCGTTCAGTTGATTCAGGGTTATTACAGGACAGATGTTTTCTTTCCTTCAATTCTTATCAGGAATGTGACCGAAGAAATCAATAAATTCAATATGAAACTGCAGTCGCAATATACGACTATGAAGAATCTTGGCATTCCTTCTCCGAAAGAAGAAGCTAAGATTATGAAAAGGGAATGGAACGATACTGATTTGATGATAGAAATTTCCAGAAATCCCCAGTTAAGAATACAATTGCAGCAAATGCTGCAGCAGATGATAATGGCAAGGGGACAGCAAGGTCCGATGCAGGGTCCGCAACTTACAGAAGGAGAGGGAGGAGCAGGAACGACTGAAGAAGAATCATTACCAATGAGTTCACCTAATGTTCCTCAACAAGCACCTATAAGTTCGGGTGGGTCGGTGAAACAAAAAGCATTTAGAGGAACATAAAAATTATGGCAGTAGTTCGCACCCCAGAGTTCACCATCAATTTAGGAGATTTAATCAAGACACGGCTTGATAGTTTTGTCAATACAAGGAAATCAATTCAGGCAAGGCAGGAAGCAGAATTCCAGCGTTTGGTTTTGGAAGGTATGTCGTATGAAGCTCAATTGGATTACAGGCAATCTCAGTTGGAAAAAGAGCAGGAAAAAATGTATCCCGACCCTGATTTCACAGAAGATATAAAAAGCGATGTATCAAAAATAAAGCAGTTGAATAGATACCAGAAATTAAGAAACAACTACGCTGATTCTTGGTCTGATTATAAGTCGGGGAAAAAATCAATTGATGCTCACATCAGTTTCTTACGAAATAGATTATCTACTGAAACTGACCCGACATTGGTAAGCGAATTATCAAAAGAAATTAGAACAGCAGAACAGGAATTATTCACGGTTGAAAACATTGTCTTGAAAAATAAAATAACTCTGGCGGGAAAAGACCACAGCATTGACCTTATAGACCAAACCATTGCTGAAGTTGAAAATAAAAGAAATCAGGCAATTTTAGCTGGCAGGACAGACGAATCAACCGCTTATGACATAAGCTTACAGGCGTTAAGAAGCCAAAGAGCTGGAATTAAAATTGAAGACGATTGGAACGATTTGGAGTTTAAGTTTTATCGGGAAGGAGGAACTGCTTCGGATAAGTTGTCTCTGCTTGATAGCACAATAGGTTCTGCTGACATAGATGCCACCGTAACGATTAACGGCATAACTTATAATTCTGAAAAAGATTTTTGGACAAGTATTAAAAACGATTACATTGGTGGCAACGGAAAAGGAGTTTTTGCCGATTTTGTCGGTGATTTCAAAAATGAAGTGAATAGCAGTATTGAAAAAGTTTCTCTGATGTCGCAGTGGGGATATGTCCCGATTTCAAAAATAGATGAAGTTAATTCCAAATACAGAAATTTAATTTCAAGAACGGATATGGTTGCTGTTAGGGAGCAGTTGGATAATGCCAGACTTGAATCAGTCGCAAAAATAACTGATTATACTACGGCTGCTGTTAAGAACGAATCTCTCTACACTTTTGATTTGACAAAAGGAATGAATGCTCTTAGTGAGCTTCAGGCAAAGAGCGGAATTGACTTGACTGTTCATCTTGCTGATTTGAGAGACAAGATGACTCAGGCTTGGGCTACTCAACCTACCCAACTTTCTAAGGCAGCTGAAGAAATGGCTGAACGGGAAGGAATTACTCCGGAAGAAGCAATGAAAAGATTAACGCCATCGTTGCCAGCAGAAGCAATACCGCTTCCTACCCCAACTCCGACTCCAACTCCGGCTCCAACTCCAAAACCTACACCAGTTCCTACACCGACACCGCCACCGACAACTACTACTCCAAAAGTAGATACTACTTCAAAATACATTCAAGACCCGAATAATCCTTATGCTTCAATACCTAATCCGAATTATGGGAAAACTCCAACACCAACACCAACTCCAGTACCAACTCCAGCACCAACGGGTTATACAGGAGTTTCTATCGTTGATTATTTGAAATCAATTGGTCAAAAAACCGATTTTACTTCAAGAACTAAATTAGCTCAACAGAAAGGAATTACTAATTATGCAGGAACGGCTGAACAAAATACACAATTATTAAAATCATTAAGGGGATTCTAAAATTATGATTGAATTTGGTATTAAAAAATATGTTCCGTCAGGCAGTGCGACATCAAATGCCATTAAAATGGCGGATAATTATATTAAAACTAATACTGATGAGACTGGGAAAGTTGTTGACCCATCGGTTTATGATAGTGCTATAGAAAGTTTTCTTTCTCCATATTCAGATGATTTGAAGGTTCAAAGTAAGATTCTAACTATTAAAAATCAGCAAAAAGTTTTGATTTCAAAATTGGAGGATAGAGAGAAAAATGTCAATCTTTTTAGGGTTGAAGCCCAAAAAAGGATTGACCAGATTTTAAGGCAGAAATATTCTGATTCCTTTGACGTTGTTGCTAAGCTTGCCGAAATAAATATGGCTTTATTGTCAACTTTCAAAGAGCAAATCTACGATGAAGCCGTTGCTGACAAAACCCTTACTCAGACAATCCAAAATGAATACGACAGCATTAACAATCAGACTACTCTTTTAACTGAAATCGTTAATGCCAGAACTTTCGGTTCTCCTTACAATCCCGATGCTTACGGATGGTTTATAAAAACGAATCCGAACGATGGTTCAATCGTTAATATGGAATTCAGGGAAGCAACTGATATTAAAGAGGCTGATTTCAGAAAAACTGATGTGAACTACGGGACTATTCCGATTTATCTTTATTCTTACGGACCAACCGGAAAAAAGCAGGGAAATCTTGGTGGTCTTACTTTTACCGAAGATGAACAAGATAAGATTTTAAGGTCAAAGGGAGCCTTAGAAAGACTTGATGAATTTAGTGCGAGAATGTGGGCTGCTATTTTGCCAGGGACTACTTCCAAAGAAAAAGGAAAGACGCAGAGAGAATTTCCAATGTCAAACGTTTCCTTTAATTCTTATGCTGTTCCAAAAGAAACGGTAGTCAAAGACGGATTGGGAAATTATTATTGGTTTGATAATCAAGGGAAGCTTAATAAGGCGTATAATACTGAAGAGCTTAAAACCTTTCTTAGTTCAATCGGAAAAAATCCTCAAGATGTTGATAATCATTTTTATATGGCTCTTCCAGATTTCGTTGACGAGTTTTGGAAACCAGATGAGGCTGGAAAAAAATCAGTGTTAGAAACAAAGAAACTAACGGTAGCACCGATTGGAGAAAGACCACGCTCAATTACTGGTTTGGTGGGAGCGGGTTATGTTCCAACTCCTTCTTGGATGACAACAAGAATTCCAGCTGTTCAACCAGAAGCACCGAAATATACTCCAGAAGGATATGAAACAAGTAAAATAATTGAAGAAGGAAAAAAGATTTTTAAACCAATAACTAAACCTTTTGAAGACATATTTAGAAAATATTAACTATGGCAATGAGAAAGCGTTGGAAAATAAAAGATACTTCCAAAATGCACCATACTCCTTGGAATAAGGGTAAAAAGTTGGATAGAAGTAAATATCTAGTAATGGGACATTTGAAAAAACATTCTGAAAAATCTAAAAGAAAAATGAAAAAATCTCATCTTGGGTTATTTGTTGGAGAAAAAAGTGCTTTATGGAAAGGTGGGATTACTATTGTAGATAGATTGATTAGACGTATGACAGAATACTACCAATGGCGTTCTGATGTTTTTCAGAGAGATAATTGGATTTGTAAAACTTGTGGAGAAAATGGTTGCTATGTAACTGCACACCATATAAAAGGATTGAATAAGATTATTAGAGAATATAATATAAAAAATGTAAATGATGCAAGAAAATGCCAAGAATTATGGGATATAAATAATGGAATTACCCTGTGTGAAGGTTGCCATAAATTAACAGACAATTACAGGGGTAAGGCTATAAAAAAATGATAGATTTTACCAAAGTTGATGAAGTTGTAAATAGACCAACTGGAATGAGGGTAGGAACGGAATTTGCACCGCCAGAAGATACTGACCCTGGTATTGTTAGATTTGGAAGAAAATGGTTTCCGGCTGCCGTTGCATTGGGTGAAGACATTTCTTATCTTTTTCCAGAGATGAAAGAAGCAAAAGTTGCGATTGAAAAATTAAGGGCAACCGGAAAGGAAAGAGATATTGCTTTGGCTGATGAACTTGAAAGAACCTTGCCGGAAAAGCCGACAACTGCAAAAGTGATTGCCGATGTGGCGGAAACTGCTTTATATGCCGCTACTCCTCCAGCTTTTAAATCTTTAAAGGCACTTCCTTGGTTGCAGGCGATGGCAAGAGGTGGTTTGATAGGTACTGCTTATGGAGTGACTTCCGGAGTAAGACAGAAATTACAGCTTGAGGATATTTTAACAAGAGCGACTATGACTGGAGTAATGGGAGCTGGATTGGGAATAGGAGGACATTTAATTTTAGAGAGAGGAGTTTTTAGGGCGATACCAAAACTATACACAAAGGTAGTTCCAGTAGAAACAAGGGAAGCCATCAGACAAAGGATTTATCCCATCCTTGATATTTTACAATCTGATTTTGGGGAAGCTGGCAGAAAAATTAGTAATCTTTGGAAATTAACAAGGGCTGATGCTGGAGTAATTGCTGGTGAACCTACTTTAAAAGCATTACAAGCGGGTATCACACCGGTAAAAATTAAAAAATATCTTCCTTTGACAGAAGAAGAAGCTTGGATTGGAGAAAATAGTTTGTATGATGTTCTAACTGGAAAAGCAAATATAAAAGTAGCGTCTCCGAATGTTCAAAGGGCTGCTACTGTGGCAAGAGAAATTTATGATACTTACGGAGGTTTAGGAGAAATAGAAGGAGTTTTGGTAGGTAAGAGAGAAAATTATATGAACCATCTTATTCCAACTCCGTCAAAAGTAATTTCTTCTCAAAAAACTTTAGATAAATTTGCGGTAGCAAAAACAGCAGCGGAAAGAGAAACAATATTATTAGCTGATAAATATAAAAGACCATATTTATTAAACGCTACAAAAAAATTAAAAGCATTTGCAACAGTTGAAGAAGCAAACGAAGTTTTGGAATCTTGGGGTAAATGGGTTTTGGATGGTGGGAGATATAGCAAGAGGTCAGAGAAGTTTATTTCTTGGTTAATGAACTCTGAAAAAGTAACAACATTGAAAGAAGCACAAGTTTTGGCAAGCGGAGCATTTTCTGACCTTGTTAAGCCAGCATTAGAACCGGTTTCTGGGTTTTTGGAAAGGCACAGAGAAATAAACTTTCCATTCTTTAATCCTGACCCAAGAATTGCTTTGAATGCCTATATTGTTGATGTTTCTGGGAGATTGGCGTATTTAAGACATTTTGGTAAAGGAGGGATGGCGACACTATTGAAAGAGATTGAAAATACGCAAGGTTCTCAACAAATGGCTAAAGCTGAGCTTTATGTGAGAAATATTCTTAATACTACCAAAAAAAGTGCTCTTTATGGGGAGGAAAAAGCCGTTTCTACTTTTCTTAGAGCTGTTCAATCACCGAAGTTGTCTTTCTCTGCGATTACCAACTTAGGACAGAGTCTTAACACTCTTTTAAGTTCTGATATGAGAAGTTTGGGGTATGGTTTAAAGGTTGCTTTTACGGATAAGGGTTTTCAGGAAGCGATGAAAAGCGGTGCTGTTCTTCAGTCTGTAATGCATAAAGTTTTGGGATACTCTGGTGGAGGAACTCGTTTTAGTGATGCAATATTGAAATATAGCGGATTTAGTTGGTCTGAAATGTTTAACAGAATAGTTGCTTCCAACTGTGGTGGTCAATATTTTGAAAAGAATGCTAAGCTATTGGCAAAGTTTCCCAATAACCCAATTTTACAGGCAAGGATAGAAGAACTTGGCGGAGATGTAGCAACGATTATATCAAGAGGAGGAAGGATTTTAGAAAGTGAGAAGTTAAGGGCAATGAATATTTTTTCTGCCAAGACCCAGTTTTTAAACGATGCCGCTTCTTTACCGCAGTTTATGTCTTCTCCTTGGGGTCAAGTATTTTTCCAGTTCAAAAATTATGCCTATAACCAGACAAGATTTATTATGAAAGAGTTAGGAACTCAATGGACACAAAAGAATTACGGAAGATTAGTAAGGGATTTGGCAATTTTAGGACTTGTATTCCCGATTTATGGAGAAATTTCATCAGATATTAGGTCAACCTTCACAGGGTCAAAAAGACCAAAAACTTTTTTGGCAAGATATTTCAATAGTTTAGCTAATGCTGGGGCATTTGGAATAGCTTTTGACCTTTGGCAATCAGCGGCTTTTGGAAGAATATCCGAACTTGCTCTTGGACCTACTTTTGGGACAGCTACGGGATTTCTGGAAAACTTTGCAACCTCAATCAAGCAAGAATCAATTACCCCAGAATTGAGATTTGTTTTAAACCAGACAGGATTCGGGAGAATAATAAGCGGTTATGCTTTACCGCCAAAAACCAAACGAAAGGGTTATGGTCAATGGTGGGAATTTTATGAAGATTTGGGAAAATAAAATTAAAGAGAGAGTTGACAGATTTTTATATGTGTTTTTTGGTATAGTATTAGTGGTTTTTCTAATATTTTATTTCGGAGGAATACTTTATGCTATTATTAACCAAATATAAATATGCTTAAAAGTGTAAAAGGTGCAGCAGCCTACAATGTTCCAAAAGATATTAGGAAACAAAGCTGGGCAAAAAAAAGAAGAAAAAAGGTCAAAGGAGTCCCAGATGATTATAAGTTAATTTATAAAAAATAAGTATGGGAATGGGAATAGTTTTAAGACCAAATTCAGTAGAGGGTGCTGTCGGTGACGAAAACCCACTACCAACTGGAAAAGATTACACAACCAAAATTGAGTGGTCTGGCGGTAATCCAATTTATGTCGGGGAGGCAGTTCCCGGCACTCTTGTGACGGAAGCAAAGTGGAGAATAAAGAAGATTACTTGGGATGGAGACGGAAACCCAACAGACATTAAGTGGGCGGATTCTGTAAAGACATTTACAAAGGTCTGGAATAGCAGAGGAGATTATACTTACGCTTAATAAAAAATTATGGGAAATTTAAAAGAGGAAATAGGAGGAGAAATACCAAAAATACCAAAGGTTCTTGGAACTTATGATGAGATAGATGAAAGATGGCTTAGGGGTTTGGAAAATTTTAAATTAGAGGAATTAAAAGAAATGAGTAAATTTGTCAGGGCTACAGTAGTTGAAATTTTAAGAATAAGTCCTCTTATGAAAATAAAAGAAGTTGAGTTTGGTTTTATAATTGATGGAAAGAAGGTCGGTTTTAGTGTTAATATTGAGGGAATAAAACCAGCGAATAAGGTTCAAACTACTTGACAAGCCAATTGGTCAGTTAGATAATATAACAATATGCCAGTTAAAAAGATAAAATCAGTTATACAATTTGGCGGAAAAACAGCAAGATATTTAGTTGCTAATATTTTAGATATTATTCGTGGTGGTGAGTATGCGGAAAGACAAACTGAAAGAATAAAGAAAACTCCAGAAGGACAGCAATTTTTAGGCGAGTTTGAAAAGACGCTCTTTGGTAAAATTGAAAAATGGGGTCAAAAATATAAAAAGTGGAAATAATAAATTAACAGCACGCTTTTGAATAAAATAAAAAAGTGTGCAAAAAAATGGCAAAAGATGCCACTATTCCAGTCTCCGACAAACAGGAAGCTACACCTGCTGGGGACAAAGGAACAATTACATCGGGAAAGCCAAAAGAAGCTCCAGCTCCTTCTCCCGATGCGGAAAAAAAAGTAGCAGAGTTGGAAGCGACGGTTGAATCGCTTACAAAACAGGTCAAACAAGCAAATGACTTGCAGAGACAGGCGGACAAAGGCAAAAGAATAGAAAAAAGAGAAAGGCAGAAGTTGGAAAAGACTCTTCAGAAAATCAGAGAAGGTGAAACATATATTCCGCCTGAAGTTCCAGAAGGGGAAACCGCTACCGAGCGGGAAATCCGTTTAGAAGCGAGGATAGGTATTCAGAATATGATAATTGAGAACCCTGAATACCAAAAACTTCTTTCGCAAGATATAACACTACGAGAAGTTATTAAAAATAATCCTTTTGCCCTAATCGGAGAGTATTATGACGCTCAAGATGCGGTTGACCAACTAAAAGAAAAACTGGAACAAAGACTTTCTTCTTTGAAATCTCCACAACCTAAAGAAGAGGGCAAAAAGGAAGGAAAAACTCCCGAATTTGAAGCAGGTCCAGTTCAGCCGTCAGAAACTCTTCCTCCTAAAAAAGAGGAGAAGGTGAAGGGTGATAAGATTGCTGAATCAATTGAGAAGAAAATAACATTCGTATAGTATAGGTATTAAGAATTATTACTACCTAATAGGTCGTCTTCCTTTTTTAAGATAATTAAATAATTAAAATTTACTAAAATGGCTTTATCAGCTGCAGGAGGTTTAGCTGGTTATTCTATAGCCGCTGCTACAAAGAAACTTGATTTGTCAGAAGAGTTAGCTGAGATTATTAGAACAGATAATACTGCCTTTTTAAGCAGAATCGGTGCTGGTGGATTAGTT
>CAZKZX010000038.1:0-11410 GCA_964557335.1 uncultured Methanomicrobia archaeon
TAAGCGTACAGAGTTTCAGGGCGCTGTTGATTGACTGTTATTTGCTAGACACGGCATCCCCAGGATTTCGAACCACCGTCCGTTATAGCTGACGGCTATCTACCACTCGACATACGTGGACTTTGATCGATGACAATAGCGAGTTCAGCGCGCAGCTTATCAGTTTAGACGGGTGGCTATTACGACAAGGTCATACTCTCGATTTTAACCGTATTATGGTATTAAAGTCGCTCTCTAACTACCTTCAACTGGCATATGTGTAAATTTCTGTTATCCAATGTTTGATATCACAGGCTACAAGAACTATCATTCATCATTCCGGTTCCGTGCAAAGCAAACCGAATGAATATGGTCTCATCTTTTTGATTTCGCTTGGTCGCTCATTCTACTTCTCACTT
Organism: uncultured Methanomicrobia archaeon; assembly: GCA_964557335.1. Classification (GTDB taxonomy): domain Archaea; phylum Halobacteriota; class Bog-38; order Methanoflorentales; family Methanoflorentaceae; genus DASPRZ01. The sequence goes on from CAZKZX010000038.1 coordinate 399, forward strand.
TGTGGCCGATCACGTCTTGGACATAGCGCTTTAATCCGGCCAACGACAGTCTGAGAGTATTTTCTGTCATTCTCTGTATGGCAACGTTGAGTTGATTTGATTTCGTCTCAGCGAATTCCTCCGTAACGGCGACAAGCGTTTTCGCCCCAAATGGAATGAATTCGTAACTCGTAACGCCATTTGATCCCAATACTTCTCCTACCCACGTGATTTTCCTAGCCGGAACAACCTCCCTCACAACAGATTTTATTGTAATTTCTTCAGGCGTAAAATCACCTTTATACTTCTGTATGAACATCCCCCCAGGAACCCATAAGCCTCCTCCGGATATTTGATGCACTCCGATTATTAATGGGTTCCACTCACTCCAGTTATAAATATCAGTAAATATCTCCCACACGAGCTGAGGTGTTGCGTTAATTTCGATCGAATTTGAAACAGATATAGCCACTTTACGCTTACTTGTATGATATCATAATTAGATTTTTCTCTTGCTATTTGCATGGATCGCGTGATTTTTTGTTGGGTGGAGACACTTTAAGAGCGTTTAGACTATGCTACTTAAATGAAAAGCGATACATAATTTTTAAGATGTTGTAGATTGAATCATTTGTACGTATCAAAATAGCTCCAGATTGTGGAGTCTTCAATTTGTGCATTAATGGACGAAATAAACGTAATGCGTACGATATGACAGTTGTTGCAATCCCCTCAGAAGATGACAAATGCCTTGCATCCAAGGTTGCCGAACATTTTAGATCAAGTCCCTATTTTACGATTGTCGAAATTGATGAGATGAAAATTCAGCACTGTCAACCCGTAAAAAACAACGAAACAACATCGCCTCCGATGTTATTCAGATCTCTGGGCGTCAATGTAGCGCTTGTCGATCGAATCGGACCAGGACAGCTACAACTTCTTAAGAAAATCGGAGTGAGCGTCCTTAGCGGGGCATCGGCAGACGTTGAATTTACACTCACACAGTTTCTTAACGGTAAGCTAAGTCTGGTCGACAAAGCTCCAAGTTGCAGTGGTCATTGTGCGGACTAATTGTAGGACCGTTATTACGTCTTTATATGGTCGTTTATCCAGTTAATAATGTCCGCTAGTACGAGCCGTGCTTCATCATCATTTCCCAGTAAGACGTGTTTCATCGTTTTATACAATATTAGTTTTTTATCAAGGTTCGTAATTTTGTCAAACAACTCTACGCTGCCTGATGGATCAGCGATTGTGTCGGCGCTTCCATGAAGTATTAGACATGGGACTGTCATAAAGCGTGCACAATCAAACACTGTTTTTTGCGCGCTTAGAATTTCCGAAAATAGTTTAGCAGTCATGGTGTCGTGCATGAGTTCGTCTTCTTCAGTTTGTGACTTAACGTGGTTTGTATAGCCAAACTTAAAAAATGCTGCGGGGTATGAGATGGCTAGTTTCTGCAGCTCATCAATATCCTCGCTTGACAGCGTTACCTGAGGTCCAAGTTTTAGAAATGGTGCTGAGGCTATTGCACCTTCAATAGCTTTGGGATTTTTAATTGAAAAGAGGAGTGAAATGAGCCCTCCCAAGCTTGAGCCAAGTAAAAAGGTTGGGCCGCTTGGAATCTTCGACACTTTTACGAAGCGGTGTAAATCGTCAAGCAATTCTTGAAAGGTGCCCACATACCCACGCATTCCGTCTGATTTACCGTGTCCCCTCTGATCGTAGGAGCTGAAGTTTAACCCGCCCTCTAGTAGGAACTGCCCAATATGTGTGCTCCTGCCGCTGTGACTTCCGAAGCCGTGAACTCGTATCACAACTGCTTTTGGCTCTGCAATCTTCCAATTGCGATAAAAAAGTCTGACATTTCCAACTCCTTCGAAATAACCTTCTTGGTATCGCGGTGCTTTATTCAAACACATTGCCTCAATATTATATGTATGCTCATTGAAAGTTTATTCTTACAGTTTGACGTTATTCACAACGATTACATGACTCTATGAACACTAAATTAGCTAGGTTATTCGAGGCGTAGCGTTGTTATTGACTGCTGATACAGCGTTACATTGACTTAGAATAATAAAGTACACCCATATTTTATCCTGCTAGTACGTGTTCTGTGGTATAATGATCGACGTTCACAAAATGCCTATGTTAGTGTCTCTCTTTCTCTCAAGTCCACTCACGGCAGTTCTATTTGAATCACGGTAATGGCAAATTTTCTCTATGTTAGTTCTAATGGTGCAGCGGCATGAGCTGCCAGCGACGCTACCGCGCTGGAAAATTGAGACGGACAGCGGAAAAAAGGTAGACTCCACATCATTTGCGTAATAAAATTGCTCAACTAATTAACTGAGCACGTTCGGCATTATTACACAGTTTTTGAACCCAATCGATTCCTATGTTGTTAAAACTGGATTCAAAATATTTTAAATAAACGTCCTTAAATGTTACCACGTCAAACCCTTTTGCATTAACAGCTTTACATACCTCATCAAGCATATGAGGCGTTATCGTACCGTAATCGGTATTGTCATCAGAGACGTCGTGCATTAAAAATACGATCCATTCGCCATCATTAGCTTCATTAAGCCATTTAGCTACCTGGTCTACGCTTGTTTTTGAGTCCAGTATTTTGACACTTATCCGAGAGAAATCATATGGCGGATAATTGGGGTAAGAATCAGATGTGCTTAAAATTTGATAGTACTTTTTGCATAAGTCCTTTGAAGCATAGTCCCACGAACCGTACGGGTACACAAACGTTACTGTATTGATGCCATTTGAATGGAAATACTCTTTAGACACGTTGGCTTGATATTCATCAACAGCATGCGTGTGGTTGTAGGAATGGCTAGCAATTTCCCAACCTTGAGCGTAGAGCGATTTAACGTCGTTGATGTTCATATATCCCGGTAACTCCACTTGAACGGCTTTTGATACCACGGCGCTCACCCCCATATACCTATACCTATCAAGGATCGGTTTAGCAACCTCTTTTGTGCTCTTATGTCCATCATCAAATCTGAATGTGACGAGGGGCTTGTCTTTGCACTGAACTCTCTCCACTCTAATGTTTTTTAGCATCACTTGACCTTTCGAAGCGGTATAACCGCCCACTTTTATGGCGGTAACGCCAACAGGAACCTTAAAAGTGACTGATTCTTGTCTCCACGTTTGTGTGGTTAAGTTAGTCTCGATACATGTCAGAGTTGAGGTATCGACGACAGGTGTTCCGTCGCTGGCGAAGCAGACAGCCGTTGTATTTGCGCTTCTTATTACGTCGTAGCTAAAGCGGCATGTGCAGCCGGGCTCTACACCGTATTGATTTTTTGAGAGCCACGTGATTTTTTCATTAGCGACTGATACATCGATTTTTAAAATCCCATCTTTGTACTCATAACTAAAAACATCTTTTCCACTACTGGTGACATCGAAACCAACGTGCGCGTTAGACGAGACGAGAGGAGTACTTGTGACGGTTATTAGTGATATGATAATTAATCCAAATATTTTACGTTTCATCTTTAGATTTTGGTAATTTCGCTATAATAACCATTTTATACGTAAAAGCATATCGGTGTGAGGGTTTATATTAACCGCATATTTTCGAATTTGAATCCAGCAGACAAAACAAGAAAAGTCTCACTTTAATTACCAAAGTAATAAAAGTGAGAATTAATGAACTTTTTACGGCTTTTGTGCAATTTTATTGATGGGATTAAAGGGCTGTTCTTTATACGTTGACCTAAAAACTTCGTTTTCTAACTTCATTGACATGACCTAATATAGTAGGTTAGTAGCACGGCCTGCTCGAAGCTTTGCTTCAGTAGGAATCACTATAGCTTTACACCTCGTCATCCTCACCGTACTACCATGCTGGAAATGTGATGGAAGACCTCTTAGGGACTTACTTCCGCCTTTTGATTAGCAATAAACTAGAAGTTCCACTTATGCGATTTTATCGATTTAAGAAATAGAATTCACGTTAGAAAAGAGCTAAAATCACGGGCGTCATTATCTTAATAAATGAATAATTGTCAGACGTCCGCTAGAACCCTTTCAGCAATACAAAGTATCAGCCGTACAAAAAGTGGTTTTGTTTTATGCCTCAGCACTGTAAAAATTAGCACAACATTTTCAATTTTTTGAGGACCATTGAAAGATTAGATAGAAAAGCAGAATTGACGCTACAAAACTGATGTTCCTTATATCGTTTACCCTACCCTAACTCATTAACTAAATGCCTATTTATATTTTGACACGTATAAATAATTGTTAAAGGTGATCTATTGGCGAAGTTAATCTGTACTATTTGTGAATGGATTTATGATGAAGAGGTCGAAGGCGTACTTTTCGATGACCTTCCTGAAGACTGGACGTGTCCTTCCTGTGGAGCGGACAAGTCTTTATTAGAACGGTTACCGTCGTAAGAGACTACTGCTTGTCTTAGAATCACTCACAAAAAGGAATTAACCGCCAGTTCAACCTACGTTAATCAAATCTCATTTCGACGCCTACCTACAGCAGATTAAATTGATTGAATTGTTGAACGCTTAACTTTCACAATTCTGTGGCTTTTTTGAAAAAAATAGCAGTACATCATGTCAAAGTTATGATGCGGTATTCTTAAGCACCAAAATCTGCATTGGAGATCTTAATATCACCCATTATTACTACATCGTCAAATTGCACGATTAAATTCTCTTCAGGGGGGGAATATTCAAACTTAATGAGCAAGGTGGATACTTTTGGTTCGTGCTTAGCAGCTTTGACGTAGTTGCGTAATAATAAATCATTTGATGCTATCTGCAGCTTTGTATAACCTGCTGAACTGTCATTCGTGAATTTGTCCGCTTCAGCGATTGAATTAAACCGCTGGATTATGTAGGATACGGTGCCGGTTTCGTTTGTTATCGTATTTGAAAAAGCGTAATTTAATATTGCTGCCTTGCTGCCCTCATAGTTAGCGCTGAGGTTAGTGACTGATGAATTTTTTTTAGCATTGTCTTTCAGTGATTCAACAATTGCTAGCACGATTTTGTCGGTTTCTGCCCGTTTTGAATTTAATTCACTATTAGTACTCGAGTTTGAAACGAACCCCGCAGTTGCAATGATCATGCCAATAACCAGCACTATTAAGATGCTTCTCCTCATTGAAAACCAATGTTACAAAGGGTTAACCACTAAATAAATTATGGGTGGTTAAATTGTGATCGAAGATGTCTAGTGTAACAAGTTCTTTAGGAAAGTAAAGAGAGAGATGAACCCATCAGCAAAGATTATTAAACCTCCTAAAAAGGTGAAAATAAATCCTGGGTTTAAGGGAGCTGAAATCACAATTCCTCGCTCAAATAACATGAGTTTCAATATTAGAAACGCGTAAAAAGCGAGATATAATATAAAGCTGCCGAATAGTAGGTTTAAAGTTCGTAGTTTATTCGTATGTAAAATTAAGAGAGAATAGAGGGTAATAAATAGCGCCACTAAAGAAACGACGATTATGCTAACACTAACTGGTATTGCTCTTATAATTACGCTATAATTGTCGGAGTAAAGAGGGTCTATTCTAATGTCTATACCTTTAGTTATTTGATATCCATCTGTAGACCAAGGAAAAATTGCACCTAGGATTACGTATATGACACCAACTAATAAAAGTGAGAGCGTTTTTTGATTCTCTGGCAATATATGGTTTATCTGTTGTCTGTTGATTTTTATCACTTAAGGCGTCCCTCGTTACGTGTAATTTCACTCACAACGAAGTGACAGTAAGTCACATCTAATAAAGATAATGTGCCCGCTCATAGATACGGTGAGTTTATTATAGTTGGTTCTAACTTCGTCAGAAGATATAAAACTTAATCATACAGTAAGAGCTAAGGTATCAATTAGTGCTTTTTATAAAATGTTGAAATGTTCGCTATGCATGCGAGTGGTGAATCTTTTTATTTATGCTTTACTTTGCATTTGATTAGAGAAAGCTATCGCAGTTACGAGGAGATAACGTTTTTACAAAGTGGCGGCCCATTGTCATCTTATTAACAAGATTAAGAGAACTCTTGACGTAGATGCGGAGTTCGTTTAGTTATTACAGCTTAAGTTCTGTTTACTTAGCAGACGTAGCCTACATGCGTTTGCTGCTTTAGCATTCGTATAGTATTGGCAACAACTGGCATTTTTACCCAGTGCTATCAATTCTGCTGTCGCAAAAAGAGACATGGCTCTGTATCTGGAATTTATTGAGTTTGTAAGTGTAAGGCTAATTAACTATTAAATTCCATCAATAAAAATCAGTTACCAACAATAAGCTTTTATATGGTTAATAATATTACATTGATGTATATTAATATACATTGTTGTATCAATATGGTCTCACATAATATCTCTACAGACAGTTCCAAGATAAACTTTGCACAAAAATTGTATGAGGGGCATCTCTCGGCAACTGAAGCGTATTCAGCTTATAATTATATAATACATGGCGCGAGCAATGCAGAAATCGGTGCCATCCTGATGGGGCTAAAGTGTAGAACAGAGAGCACTGAGGAGATTCTAGGATTTGCTCGCGCTATGCGAGACACTTGTGTTAAAGTCGAACCGCATCTTAGCAATGGGCTCTTAGACACTTGTGGAACCGGTGGAGACGGCTCTGGAACATTTAACGTAAGCACTGCATCTGCTCTAGTAGCTTCAGCTGCAGGATTGTTCGTGGCAAAGCACGGCAACTACTCCGTAACTTCTCACTCAGGGAGCGCTGACGTCCTCAAAGAACTTGGGATAAGTATCGTTATGGATTCAGAAATGGTAAGAAGATCAATCGAAGAGCGAAAGTTCGGCTTTATGCTCGCTCAAAAGTTTCATCCGGCGGTAAAGAGGGTTGCTCACGTACGAAGAGCGCTTGGCTTTAGAACCATTTTTAATATACTCGGTCCTCTTACAAATCCCGCAAACCCAGACGCCCAAGTGGTTGGGGTTTATGACTCCCGATTATGCAAACCCTTAGCAAACGTGTTAAACGAAATTGGACTAAAAAGGGCGTATGTAGTGCACGGGGATGGACTCGATGAGTTCACAAACACAGGAAGCTCACTAGTTTCGGAGCTTAATGGCAAGCGAGTGGAATCATATGAGGTAACGCCTGATGACTTTGGACTTGAAATGGCTAAGAAGTCCAGTTTAGCAGGCGGGAGCCCCCAAGTCAATGCAGCCATCATTGAAGGACTTTTCAACGGACATTTGAAGGATAAACACAAGGATGAATTCTTGTTATTAAATGCTGGCGCGGCAGTTTCTGCTGGAATCGGTTGCACTATTATTGAAGGAATTGAAATAGCCACTAATGTCGTAGAAGAGGGGCTTGCACTGAGGAAGCTGAACGAGCTGCGGGGTGAATTGTAATGTTCATAAAGGTGTGCGGTCTGACGAGTACAGAGGACATCTTTGCAACGGTGAAGTTCGACGTTGATGCCGTTGGCTTTATTGTAGACGTTCCAGTGAGCACACCGCGCAAAGTCTCGGTATTTCTTGCACGAAACCTCATAGAGACAGCGAAAGACTGTGGAGCGCAAACAGCGGCGGTGATCATGCCGAAAAACGCTAACGAGGCGCTGGAAGTATCTCACATCTTAGACCCTGACTATCTACAGATTCATTGTATTTTGCCCTATTTTGAGCAAAAGCGCATCTATGAAGAAAGCGGATCTAAAGTAATTACGGTGGTAACTGTCAACTCAAAAGTCGATTACGATTACACCGACTATATACTCGTAGACAAAGATGCGAGAAACAATCCTCCGAGCATTGAATTTAGCAAGAGCGTCGTAGAGGCGTGCAAGAAACCTGTTTTGGTAGCTGGAAATTTAACGCCCGCCAATGTCAGCTACGTTGTAGAGAAAGTGAAACCCTTCGGAGTCGACGTTGCGAGTGGCGTCGAGAGAGCGGGTAAAAAGGACGCATCACTCATAGGTTCATTCGTACGAAGTGCGCGGGAGGCAGCTTGTTTTGTATAAATCGCCCTTATTGGAGTCAATACTAGATAAAGATCGATTAATTGAACTTCAAAACGGATTAACGAGGCCGTGTATTATTCCTGTCGTCTTAAAAATCTTAACCTCATCGAGTATAAATGGCGTGAGCCCATTAGGCGTTTTAAAGCTACTTGATAGAGAGGGAACACGGTCATATCTGCTTGAATCAACTTCAAAGATCCCTAGCATCGAGAAGGACACTTACTCCTTTGTTGGATATAATCCTGCTGCGCGAGTCACGGGAGATGTCATTTCAAATTCAATCGAAATCGAGTTTTTTGATGATTCATTACAGGACGCGCTAGTAAAAAGCATTCGAGATGCGGGAGAAATCTCACTAGGAGAGAAAGTAACACTCAAAGTCAAAGACGGTTTTGATATATTCGATGCATTACGAAAATGCGTACAGTTTGCTACTTATCAGGATTCGAATAGCCTAATTAGGACAATCTGTAAAAGGCAATTCTTCACCGGTGGAGCGATAGGGTACATAAGTTACGACGCGGTAAAGGAGTTACAAGTTCGAACCCCCACGAATGACGTGAGGGGTCACGCATTTGAATTCTACATTATCAAAGATGTCTTGGTGTTCGATCATTCTGAAGACTCTCTCTACGCTATAGTTAATTTACTTATAGATAGTGCGAGCGACGTTGAGGAGCTTATCGACGACCTAAGCAACAGGATTTCTCAGCTTACGTACTACGTCCGGAAATCTTCAGGTTACGTCGATTCGCAATATTTCGATAAACAACCGCTATTTAGTAAACATAACCTCAAAGCTAGCATGACTAAAGAGGAATTCGAGCGTGCCACTACAAAAGCCATAGAACATATTTATGCCGGAGATATTTTTCAAATAGTTCTTTCAATACGCCACGAAACTGAAATCAGATGCGATTATCAGGGTGGATTCGCTCATGATTTGACGGCCGACGAGAAGTCGCATTTTGAACTTATGCTTTATGAAGAACTGAGAAGACTAAATCCGAGTCCGTATATGTACTTCTTGCGGTTTTGTGATGTCTCGATTATCGGGTCGAGCCCAGAGACTCTTTTTTCGGTTTGCAGCGATAAGCTCTTCACCAATCCAATCGCAGGAACTTGTCCTCGAGGGTCGGATGAAATTGAGGATGTAACGTTTGCAAACAGCATGCTGAACGACCCTAAGGAGAGAGCTGAGCATTTAATGCTTGTAGACCTCGGCCGTAATGATGTGCGGAGTGTCTGCGAAGGTGGCTCAGTAGAAGTAATTGACGAGATGTCAGTCGTAAGGTACTCGCACGTTCAGCATATCGAAAGCACGGTGGCAGGTACGTTGCGAGACGACTTTGATGCATTTAGTGCAGCTCGGGCTGTGATGCCGATGGGAACTGTATCAGGCGCTCCAAAAATTAGAGCAATGGAGTTAATAGACACCTACGAACCCGTGCCGAGGGGAATTTATGGGGGTGGCGTTGGATATTTCGCGTTTAATGGTGACTCAGACTTTGCAATCGCGATTAGGACGTTTATCACTGAGGGGACAAAGGTCTCTTATCAAGCAGGTGCAGGTATTGTTGCCGATTCTGTTCCGCGACGAGAGTTTGAAGAAGTAAAAAGGAAATTGGCAGCACTAGAGGCTGCGCTTTGTAACGTCACAACATCAGTGGAGTGAAAGATGATGAACGCACACGTGCAAGGAAAAGAACAGCATAGTAACCCTCTTAAGATTCTCTTTATCGACAACTTTGACTCGTTTGTATGGAACCTCGTCGATTATGTATCAACTTTTGGCCACTTCACGAACGTTGTAAAGAACGAAGTGCTGATGCCTGATGTACGGTTGTTTGACCCGGACGTGATAGTAATATCGCCTGGTCCTGGCAGTCCAGAAATACCTAGCGACATAGGCTCGTGCCTCGAAATAATACGAGAGTTCGAAGGCACGCCAATACTTGGAATATGCCTTGGACATCAGGCAATAGGCACCGCGTACGGCGCGAGACTCATAAGAGTCAAGCCAGTCCATGGAAAGCCCGATAAGATATTCCACGACGATTCCTTGATATACAAAGGGCTTCCAAATCCTATCATTGCGGGGCGCTATCATTCTCTTGTGTTAGACAACCTTCCTCCTGAGCTCAAAGCAACTTCGTTTACGGAAGACGGTATTATAATGGGGATAAAGCATAGAGATTTCCCAACATACGGCCTTCAGTTTCATCCTGAAAGCGTGCTAACTCCTTCAGGCAAATCGATCATCGGCAACTTTTTAGATGCCGCACATCAAAGTGTCCGGAGGTTATAAATGGAAGCGCATACTGATGTCTTGGGCACGTTGTTACGCCTGAAAATCCCGGAGCTATCTGTCGATTCTGAATCTACGCCAAAAAGAGATATTATCAAGAGCATTACGTCAGCTCGCGATGACGGAAGAGTGCCGGTTATTGCTGAAATCAAACATAGTGCCTTTGGGAAGCGACTAACTGAGAAGTCACTAGTTGAAGCGGCATGTGAAATGATTCGCGGGGGAGCAGCTGCGCTATCGGTGCTCACAGATGGGTATTTTTTTAACGGCTCGATAGATGACGTCAAGACGATACGTAATTGCGTTAATATTCCTGTACTCAGGAAGGACTTCATTAGAAGGCCTGAACAGCTAAAACAAGTGAGATCCGATGCGGCGTTACTTATCGTGCGACTAATTACACGGCTCAATTGCAACATCAACGACTATATGGAAACTGCGCTATCCCTTGACGTGGAGCCGCTTGTCGAGGTAGGAAGCATCGCGGATGTTGCAGCTATATTGGACCTCGATCCCAATTTCATCGCCATAAACAATAGAGATTTAGAAACGCTCAACGTCGATTTATCAACAACAGAGCTACTAGCTCCGATATTGAAACGGCTTTTCAGCAAGGCAACTTTGATAAGCGCAAGTGGGATCCACGTGCCGCATGATGTTGAAAGGGCCCTCTTGGCGGGATGTGATGGGATTCTCGTAGGAACTTCCATAAT
>CAZKZX010000039.1:0-11200 GCA_964557335.1 uncultured Methanomicrobia archaeon
GAGCGAGCTTGATCCGCAGATTGGACAGACGATCCCTTCGACTATTCTATGACATGCTTTACATACTTGCTCTGGCATTTTCTTCCTGCTCCTTTTTCTGCTCCTCTCGAGCTTCTATCAGCCACTCCAACTTGCCGAGGGCTGCCTGCCTCATCGTTAGTCCTATCTTGCTCTCTCGAGGTTCCCTTTCGTTTAGGCTCACAGCTACAACGCGTGCGCGAACTTTGTCTCCTTCAGCTATTGCCTTATTAGTTTCCTTACCCACAAGTCTCGAGTTTTTTTCGTCATAGGATATATAATCATCAGCTATTTGACTTACGTGAAGTAGTCCATCAAGCGGTCCTAAGCCGATGAAAGCTCCAAATTCCACTACTTCAACGACTTTACCTTCTACAATTTCCTGCAGTTCAGGTTTGAACGTTATAGCTTCAAAAGTTATATCGTAATAAACTGCCCCATCCCCGGCTAATATCTTTCCTTCGCCTATGTCAAGCACATTTGTAACAGCAATAATGGATCCGAGCGTCTTGTCTATTCTTCCTTCAAGCTTTTCTCGTAGCAGATCTTTTACAACTGTCACTGTATCTTCTCCAAACCGATCTGGTGGCAGTCTAACAGTATCAATCAAAGTAACTTTCTTATACATCCTTCATCCTCGTATAGAGATCCATAGCATATTTGATGCAATCCTTCGCAACATCCGCACTTTCCCAACCTAAAATCTCCGTCACCTTACCCTCGAGCTTCTTATACACCTCAAAAAAGTGTGCCACTTCCTTCAAAAAATGACTTTGTACGTTGCTAATATCTTGATATTCGGCATATTTAGGATCGTGTACTGGCACGCAGAGCACTTTATCATCCTTATCGCCACCGTCAAGCATTTTAAGTAAGCCGATAGGTCTCGCATCAATAACGCATTTTGGATAAGTTGGCTCGTCCATAATTACGATGGCATCGAGAGGGTCATTATCGTCGTAATAAGTTTTTGGTATTAATCCGTAGTCACCTGGGTAGTGAAGTGGTGAATAGAGAACTCTATCTAGATGAATTGTATCCCATTCCTTGATATATTCATATTTGTTACGACATCCTTTGGGGATCTCAACAACTACGTATATCTCGTGAGGCGGATTCGCTCCAGTCTCGATGTCTTTCCAAAGATTCATTCATTATCAACCTCTAAATACTTCAATTGACGTAATTGTATTACAGGTATATTATTCTGGCGAAGCTTTGACTGTAATTCCTTGTCGTTGGTTACAATAGCTGCCTTATATTTGCGCGCCGTGCTTATGAGTATTTCATCAACGGATTTTCCCTTTGCAGCTTCAAGCATTTCACACCGACGGGACAGTTCTATCGCAAGCTTAGAACCTTTTAGTCTTTTTTTGTTGAGGTCTTTTAGCTCATTTATCACAGGTGGTATAGTGGCCGGAAGATAACCAAGTTTCATTAACTCGCCAAACACGTCAACTTTGAAATTAAATGGTATCAGTAGCGCATTGGAGTCGAGTATAGCAATCATTTGGCGATTAATCCTGCTCCTATGAGGCGCCATCTTGAGCCTATCCTCCTTGAAATCGCAACTCTTGATCCAACCGCCGCACATACAGGCCTTTTTAAAGTGACATTGAGCTCTGAATTGCGAACACTCGTTACAACGCCCACAGTCGTCGCTGTTCCAATACTCAACATGAGCGGCTCCCCAGTTCGAATAGAGGCCACATTGAGCTCGGCCGCAGATCCGACGACACGCTCAAGAAGCTTAAACTGCATTATAAATGAATTCCAAACAGGGGGTAGGGTTCCGGGCGCGCCAGCGATCTGCCCCACGAGGGAATCACTCTTTACTAGGGCCGGATCAAGTTTTGTCCCGATACCGATGAGCCCACCGGGAGTAGCTTCTTTTAACCTCTCCGTCTCTGATATAATGCTTGATATGATCGTTGTAATGGGTGTCCATTCAGTTCTTCCGCCTATCTCTACGCGTCTCCCCGGCCTAATCTCTATTTCGTCTTTAACACTAAGCTGTCCTTGATTCAACGTACCGCCTATTACTCCGCCAACAAGCTTTGATATGCTTGTACCTGGTTTGTTGACATCAAATGATCTCGCTATAAACATCTGTGCAGGTTTACTGATGTCTCGTGTTAGACAGGGTATATGGCGCTCTATGAATTGTATAAGGAGGTCAATATTCACGTTTTGTTGCGCGGATATGGGAATTACTGGAGCATTTTCTGCAACTGTTCCCCGTACGAATTCCTTAATTTGCATGTAATTTTCAATGAGGTCTTGCTCAGAGACAAGGTCAATCTTATTTTGCACTATAATTACGTTTTTTATACCCACAATGTCAAGAGCCATAAGATGTTCTTTCGTTTGAGGCTGAGGACAAGGCTCATTAGCAGCTATGACTAAGATGGCGCCATCCATTATAGCAGCTCCAGAAAGCATAGTTGCCATTAAGGTCTCGTGACCGGGCGCATCTACGAAAGAAACAGTCCTCAACTCCTCAGTTTTATGCCCGCAAGTTGGGCAGGTCTCCATGACTGTGAAAGCATCGGGTTCAGGGCAACCGCTACATTTTCTAAATGTGGCATTGGCGTAACCTAATCTGATTGAAATCCCCCGTTTTATTTCTTCGCTGTGTTGATCTGTCCAAATTCCTGAAAGGGCAGAAACCAACGTGGTCTTACCGTGATCCACGTGGCCTACCATTCCGATGTTCACACATGGTTTCAAGTTCGTTGTCCTCCCATAATCTACAACTCAATTATCATATCATCATAACTTAAAGGATACCGACTCACATCAAACGGAGGATATTTGTGGCTCAAATGAGTAAGCACAACTCGTTTTATTTTCAACTGCTCTCCTAGTTCGATTGCCTCATCGGCATTCATATGCTTGATCGTTCTAAACCAACCCGGCACGATGGCATCAGCAATCATAACATCAGCTCCTTCCATAAGCTTTAAGCTTTTTTGGGGGATATGCTTTTGCGTGTCACCTGTTATCACAATTTTTTTTCCGTTAAGATCTGATATCAATATACCAATCGAATTATCGGGATGCGCTACTTTTAAGAATGTAAATTTCAAATTAATTAACTCAAATGGTTCGTACGCATTCACGTCGTGTCTGTTAAAGTTTATAAAGTGAAATTGAGGTAATATGCTATCCAGTGTTTCGTGTATACCGTAAACATCTATACCTCCTTGAATCCGGGCGAGCTCACCAAATCCAGCGTAATGATCATAATGCGGATGCGTCCAAAGTATCGCGTTAATCCTAGATATGGAAACCTTTAACAACTGCCGCCTCAAGTCGGGTGACGTATCAATAATGACTTTACCCCTTTTCCCATTATCAATAAGAATCGAAAATCTGGTTCTACTAGGCACTGTACCGAAAGATGCACCCTTACAAGTGTCGCAGGCGCAACCTACCCTCGGAGTTCCGAGAGCGTCGCCTGTACCGAGAAGAAGAAGCTTCATTCATAGTCTCCTGTCTTTAGCTCGAACCTTCTTTTAAAAGTGCTGACTGCTTTTTCAAGGTCATCCTGTGAAAGAGTCGTGCGCTCCTCCGACAATGCATTAAGGACGGCTTCTCGCAAAATAAGCCTCAGATCTGATCCAGTGTACTGATCGGTGATATCTGCAAGCTTTTGAGTATCGAATTTCCCTTTTACTCTTGATAATATCTTTTCAAAAATCTCTTTCCTCATAACGTTGTCCGGAGGGGGAAAGTTGACAATTTTATCAAACCTTCTCCACGCTGCCGAGTCAAGAAGTTTCGGGTGATTTGTGGCACCTATCAAAAGCACTCCATCATCGACAAGACTTATCTCATCGATGCATTTTAGGAGCGTATTTACTGCTCTCCTTATCGCCCCGTGCTCATCTGATAGCCTTGTCTTTGCGACGAAGTCGAACTCGTCTATGAAGAGCGTGCATGGGTTTAATCGCTTTGCAAGTGCGAATACCTTATCGATATTCTTAGACGTTTCACCGAGATATTGCGATGTGATCATTGACAATCTAACTTCAAGAAATGGTAAACCGAGTTCTTTAGATAAAGCTCTCGCTGCAGACGTCTTGCCTGTTCCCGGTGGTCCCATGAAGAGAAGTTTTCCTATTTCAAAGAGCTCTATCTCCTTTAGATACTCCCGATATTGTATTGCCTTTACGATTTTGTGAACTTCTTCTTCTTGCTCTGAGGTGAGGACAAGCTTCTTAAAGCTCTCTCTCACATCTTCCGGAGCGGAAATCGTAACGAGTTTAAGCATATCTTCTGCTTCCTCTCCCTCGCCAGCAACTTCATCTATCAGCGAGTTGATCCACTCCCTGTCGGTTTCCTTTGGCTTGTTTGAGAGCCTCACTTTTTTGTAATCGACTTCCATGTCTCCTCTTAAGTCATAATAGAAAGCGAGGGTTGGATTTGCATTTATCCTTGAAAGACTATCCTGATTAACAAACCATCTTGCGGCTAAATCGAGAACCGTAAGGCTTATTCGCGATCCGAACTCATCAAATGACACAAATGGGAGGTCTTTTGTTAAGCTGCTCGCGTTAGGTATACCGTAAATTTTATCGACGAGGCTCTCAGAGACGATCATAGGTCTGTCCACGCGACGCTCTTTTGCATTCCAGTAGTTTTTCCTAATTTGTGGCGGCAAATCATCTACATCAAGTTGTTCATTTTCGTTGAAAATGTGCGCTGTTAGCAATAATTCTACTACTGCCAGGACGTCGTTGTCTCCGCTATCAACCATTGAATATCAACTCGAAATTAAGGAATTTATATAAGAACGAATGGCATATAAATATTTAGATAAAATACTTTCAAGTCTGAAAAATATAAGACTCGACTTATGGCGATGCCCTCGTTATTATCTCACAACCGTCAACAGTTACTATCACCGTGTCTTCGGATTGCGATACCATTCCACGATCCTTTAAAACGGGATAAGAGCGTATGATGCCTGCAGCCTGTAATTGCCTCAAACTCATATCTACGCGGCCTTGTAGCCACCTCTTTGCGAACGGGAGCGTTTTAAACGTTTCGATCTCATTTAAAACTATTCGCGCATCGCGTGATCGTATCGGCTTGAGTTCAAGCAGACTAAATATCTCGGCATGCCCTGCTTCATACACTCTGCCTTTCCCATTAGAGGTGAATGGCTCAATTGCTACAACCTGACCTTCTTTCAAACTCACCCCAGTTTCAATTCTTTTGTTAAGGATTGATGGGGGGGCATGTTGCCTATATTGTTCAAGGCCATGTCCTGTAAGATTCACGATCGGATTAAAGCCGAAGCTCGTTATCGTTTTTTCAATGACTTCGCTTATCTCAGAAGTGTTGATCCCAGCCTTTATAACGTCAATTGCCGCATCTAGAGCAGTTTGCGAGGCCTTAACGATTTCCTTATTATTGCCTAGATCCACTGTAACTGCTGTATCCGCGATATACCCGTCTATATGTGTTCCGATATCAAGTTTGACCAGATCACGAGCAAATACGCGTTTGTCGTTTTTTGATGGTGTAGCATGTGCCGCCTCTTCATTGAGCGAAATATTCACAGGGAATGCCACTCCTGCACCCTTCTCTTTTATAGATGATTCGATATGCTCGGCAAGCGCTAGCAAGCTTGCACCAACTTTAACCTTTTTCACAGCGTTATCTCTAACTTCAGTTAATATTCTTCCAGCTTCGCGATATTTTTCAAGAGTGTCATTATCAGCCAATTAAATCACCAGCCTCTTATCAAATCGTGTGATATTTTTGTAGCCTTTATTAGTTATAATTACCGCGTCTTCAATTCTGACTCCGCCAATTGCCGGATAGTACAGCCCCGGTTCTACGGTTACAACGTTCCCACGTTGAAGCACCCCGCCGCTTTTGCTCAAGTAAGGGGGTTCGTGAATATCCAACCCCAAACCGTGACCAGTAGAGTGAATGAACCCACACCCTTTCGCGAGGTCTGTCTTAAAGCCTCTTTCTTCGAAATAGTCGGCTACTACTTTATGAACTTCTGCCCCTGTAACTCCAGCTCTAATTATGCGAAGCGCTGCTGCCTGAGCTAATTTTACCGCGTCGTACATCTCTTTAACCTCATTTTGCGGCTCACCCTTTACAACAGTGCGCGACATATCGGCTCTATACCGTGACCGAATAGACCGAGGGAATATGTCAAAGACGATAGAAGCATTCGCTTTAACGGGGCCTGATCCAGATAAGTGCGGGATCGCAGAGTCTGCACCGCTTGAGGCAATTATATCATCGGCACTACAGCCAAGAGTTATTAAAGAGCACCCTATCGACGCTTTCAACTTTTCTGAGGTTAAAACCTCACCTTCATAATATAACAACTCATCCACCGTTTTTGACTTGCGTAACACGTTCAGAGCTGTTTCTAACGATCGTTCGCATACACGTTGGACGTCGGTCATTTGCTCGATTTCATAAGTCGATTTAATTACACGCGCACTTTCAACAACACCAGATAGTGCATTTACGATGTACCCTTCTTCGCGCAATAAATCTGCAAGCTTTATCGGAAATCTGCTGTCCACACCGACCTTTTTTACCCCTGCATTTTGTAATATCGAAACGATCATGTCTATCGTCGAACTTTCATGTTCTGTCGGGTGCCAGTCTGGCTTAGCATCTAAATAGGAGGATACTACATCAGCCATCGACGTTCTTACCGCTCTCGGTTTTTCCATACTTGAAACAACTATGGTTGATTTTTGTGCACTTCTCAGAAACATAAATGGATCTGATGACAAAAACCTCGTCAGATAATACATATTTGAATCAAAAGCTGATTCTGAGTACTTTAAATAACCGTCGAGATTATTTTCCTCCAAATTTTCGTCAAGGCTTTTTAAACTCATTAAAACCTAATTTCTTTTAAAATTTAAAAGCCTTGGCTATAAATAAATTTTTTTAAGAGATCTACTCCTATTTTACCTTGTGAGAAATTTGCATCAGCCATAAAAGTCAACGAATAAATCCTTGTTAGCAGAACTATACCAAAGCTACAAACGCAGGAGTATGGCAAAGTTGTTCGACAGTATTACATAGATTTTGCTTGTGATCATAATTATGACGGCCATCATTCTAGCGTGAAAAGTATTATACTCTGAATTTTTTTCGGTACATTGACATTGTTTGTTATTGTTGCAGTGATAGCTGTAATCCTTTTTGTAATTGCAAAATTGACGTTTTAATCGAATGGCGAAATGATTTAGCGGCTGCTGTTCTAAATGGATGCCGCGCAAACTGAATAAGATCAATATGGTCGGGACATCAAAATCACAATTTCAGTTTCGGCCTGACAAACTGGGCATTCTCCTTTTTTGACTTCAGTGATTTCCCCTAATATATCAGCTTCTGTTAATTCTTCGAGTGTATGCCCGCACGCCTCTGATCCACACCACGAGACTTTAAAAATTCCCTTCCAGTCTTTTGCGTCTTCTGGATTCTCAAGCTCTATTATGTGTGATTCCAAAACGTGCTCTGCTTTAGTACGTAAGTCAAATAAGATCTCAGCCATTAAATCAGATATTCTAGATAATAGCTCAGCTCGCGTGACGATTTCCTTAGCACCTGTGTCACGCCTAACTACTGTCACACAGTTATCCTTAAGATCTCGAGGGCCGATCTCTATTCTTATAGGAACGCCCTTTCGTTCCCACTTGTAGTATTTAGCGCCTGGTCGCTCATCCGCGGTATCGATCTGGATTCTATATTCGGAGAGTTGATTCTGAACGTCATAACACGCCGCTAAAATTGATGCTTCATCGCCGGCTTTCATGATAATTGGAATTACAATAATTTGAACAGGTGCAATTTCATGAGGTAGGACGAGACCTTTATCATCTCCGTGAATAGAGATGACGGCTGCAATACAACGCTCAGAAATACCATAGCACGTTTGATTGACATATTGCTGTTCGCCGTTAACATCTTCAAACGTTATGTCAAAGGTTTTAGAGAAATTGGTTCCGAGATGGTGGATAGTTCCAATCTGCAAAGTTTTTCCATCAGGCATCAGAGTATCAAAAGCAAGAGTATAATCGGCGCCCGGAAACTTGTCCCACGCAGGTCTTTTAGTTACTACGTGAGGCACTCCGAGCCGGTCGTAAAACTCGCTGTACAACTTTACAGCCTTTTCAGTTTGCGCCTGTGCTTCTTCCCATGTCGCGTGTGCAGTATGCGCCTCCTTAAACGAAGAGATCTCCCTCAACCGTATGAGTGGTCTTGTATGTTTCGTTTCATATCTAAACGTGTTAACCACTTGATAGATCTTTAGTGGAAGATCAGCGTGAGACCTTATCCAGATGCTATACATCGGATATATGGCGGTCTCGGACGTTGGACGCAAAGCAAGGGGTATATCAAGCTCGTTGGAACCGCCACGTGTAACCCAAAACACTTCCTCTTCGAATCCTTTAATATGTTCCGATTCTTTTAGAAGTTCATTCTCAGGTATTAACATTGGAAAATAACTCTCAACGTGCTCTTTATCAAGAAGTGACCGTAAAAGATTGTAGGTATATTTTCTAATAGTAAAGCCAAAAGGAAACCACACATAAAGCCCCTTCACCGGATATCTGACGTCCACAATCTCTGCATCAGTAAGGAGCTCATTATACCAATCACTGAAATCAGATTTTTTCAATTTATCACCACTTTCATTTCGCAACAACGGGAATTTGTAAAATATACAGTCCGCACATCAACTTAACTTTAATTATACACCAAGAGTCATCCGCATTATATCTCGGATTGCTGGAGCCAGACCTACAGTCAATATAGCAAGCTTCACTAAACCGATTAAATTTTCCGATTCACCTTTTAAGTAGTGATCAATTATGTAGAGTACGGGGACGATAACGAGCAATTTTAAAGGATACATTATAAAGGCCGTTCCTGTTTCAGCAATCAAAAAGCTTGGCAACACATGCTTTTCGGCGTAAGGCAAAAATGTAATACCGAATGCCGTAGCAGTAGCATCCAACAGCTGTGAGTCAATGATAAAAGCATTTACTCGATTTTTAAAAAGCTTTATGTTAAACGTCTTAGCGATGACGTACACACTTATAGCAATCCCCAAACCTATAGAAAATATTACAACGGGCACCACGACGTTAAATGTGGTGGCATTTATGTACAGGAAGGCAACGTTTGTCGCACCCCAAATTATGCCTATGATTCCAAATGGCCAATAATATTTTACGCTAAGTACCTTGGTGATACCTATCGAAACAACGAGAGCGGCAGTACACACGAAAAATATCAAAAAAAATATCAACGGCGTAATTAAGAGGTACTTCCACGGTGCACTTACAATTCCAGCATCCTCGACCACCCTTAGAGAGCCACCCACAAAGATATAAGGAGACACCGCCAATATAAAAATATCATTAACTGTTACATTTAGCTTATTTAATAATTTAAGTACGCCAAATAAGCTCAACCCAAGTATTATCGCGTAAGTTACAGTATCGACAGGATTGTACCCGGTATCATAAATTATTGGATTTATATAATAGTAGCTTACGAAGTTCCAGAAATCTATGTTCAATTGATCACCATGAAGAGATGGATGTTATTACCGAGAGTCGTGGTAATGGAACACGATGCAATCTACGGTACTGCTAACGTACTACGTGAACTTAAGCTTGATGGGGAGGGCTTAATTGTTTGCGGCCCAAAAACCTGCAAATTTGGGAAACAAATTGAAGATATAATAGCGGATAACTACCCAGCGACGACAATGATTATTACAGCCGCTACGATTGAAGAGGTAGAACGAGTTACAGAACAATCGTCGGATAAGTCCTTTATTATCGGAGTCGGCGGAGGGAAATCAATAGATACGGCAAAGCTTGCCTCAGTTAATGCAACAATTCCATTCGTTAGTGTGCCAACAGCTGCAAGTCACGATGGGATAGCATCAATGAGGTCTTCCATTCACTGCAAAGATAAACCCCACTCTGTTGAGGCACAAACTCCTCTTGCCGTCATCGCTGATACTAAAATCATTGCTCAAGCCCCCTATCGACTGCTTGCGGCAGGTTGTGGTGACATAATATCAAACTATACGGCCGTTAAGGATTGGGAACTTGCGAGAAAGCTCAGGGGAGAAGAATTCAGCGAATATGCAGCTACGCTTTCGCAAATGACTACCCAAATTATTTTGAACTATTCAACTCAAATTAAGCCTAACCTCGAAGACTCAGTTAGGCTTGTGGTAAAAGCGCTTGTATCCAGCAGCGTAGCTATGAGCATAGCAGGATCTTCACGCCCGGCGTCAGGAAGCGAGCATAAATTCAGTCACGCACTTGACCAACTAGCTTCGAAGCCTGCTTTGCACGGCGAACAGTGCGGAGTCGGAACGATAATGATGGCATATTTGCACGGGGGCGATTGGGAAGGGATTAGACAATCGCTGAAAAACATAGGCGCTCCAGTCGATGCGAAAAACTTAGGCATCGACGACTCGGATATAATTGAGGCATTACTATACGCGAAAAACATACGTCCTGAACGTTATACCATACTCGGGGAAGGACTAACGAGAAAGGCAGCTGAAGATCTTGCAACAGTGACGATGGTGATAGAATGATCAACTTTCAATAACTACAAATTATAGCTTTATAGTGAGAGAGGACATATACATAGATAGTTGAAACCCTTATTCATGTTTAAATAAGTCAGATGAATGGTTACCGAAGAATGATAACATGCCAAAAGCAAAAACTACTGTAACTCTGATTGGCGTTGGACTTGCCAAAATAGGATCAGAATTCGTGTTCAATGGCCCTACAAATGAGTGCGAAACTTGTAAACTCAAAAATACTTGTTTAAATCTAGATACTGGCAGAAGGTACAGGATAGCTGCAGTCCGCGGCAACGCGAAACATGAGTGTGCGCTGCATGATGGGGGCGTAAAAGCTGTAGAGGTTTTAGAATCGCCTATCATTGCGGCGATTGATCCAAAGAATGCATTTATAGGCTCTAAAATCTCATACAAACAAAGTGATTGTAGTAAGCAGAATTGCAAGATCTATGATTTATGTCATCCATACGGCGTAATACCTGACGAAAAGTATACAATATGTGCAGTTCTTGGCGATGTCCACGATGCCTGCGTTGAAGGGCGGCTACTAAAGTTGGTAGA